>JAGBAU010000201.1 GCA_017938785.1 Clostridia bacterium | reverse complement strand
TCGACCGCGGCTTCACCTATGTGATTCCCCCCTACATGATCCACGGCAACGTGGTGACCGGCGTCATGTCCTTTGCTGAAATGGAGAACATGATGTACAAGATCGAGGGCGAGGACCTGTACCTGATCGGCACCTCCGAGCACTCCATGATCGGTAAGTTCATCGACACCATGCTGCCCGAATCCGATCTGCCCCAGACCCTGACCTCCTACTCCCCCTGCTTCCGCAAGGAAGTGGGCGCCCACGGCATCGAGGAGCGCGGCGTTTACCGCATCCACCAGTTCGAAAAGCAGGAGATGATCGTCGTCTGCAAGCCCGAGGATTCCATGATGTGGTACGATAAGCTGTGGCAGAACTCTGTTGATTTCTTCCGCTCCCTGGATATCCCGGTTCGCACCCTGGAGTGCTGCTCCGGCGACCTGGCGGATTTGAAGGTCAAGTCCTGCGACGTTGAAGCATGGTCTCCCCGCCAGAAGAAGTACTTCGAGGTCGGCTCCTGCTCCAACCTGGGCGACGCCCAGGCCCGCCGCCTCGGTATCCGCGTAAAGGGTGAAAACGGCAAGAAGTATCTGGCCCACACCCTGAACAACACCGTTGTTGCTCCGCCGCGCATGCTGATTGCATTCCTGGAGAACAACCTGAACGCCGATGGCACCGTGCGCATCCCCGAAGCCCTGCGCATGTACATGGGCGGCAAGACCCAGATCGGTTAATTGCACAAACTTTCCAAACGCGGAAGCAAATGCTTCCGCGTTTTTTTATTAAATGTGTTCGTCAACCAAATCTCCCCTTGACATGTACAACCCTCTCCGATATAATAATATACGATATTAGATGATATGATTTTGAATAATCTGCTCATCTGCCGACGCATCAAGGAGGAACAACATGAGCCAGTACATGATTTTCACCGATTCCGGTTGCGATATTCCCAATGAGATTCTTCAGCAGTGGGGCGTAAAGGCCTGCGACCTGATCTTCCGCTTCACCGACAGCGATGTGGAATACACCAATGATTCCATGCCCTCCAAGGAATTCTACGACATGATGCGCGCTGGTAAGATTGCCAAGACCTCCGCCGTCAACGTGGAAACCTTCAAGGAAGCCTTCGAAGCTGCCCTGAAGGAAGGTCAGGATGTGCTGTACCTGGGCTTCTCCGGCGGCCTGAGCAACACCGCCAATGCCGGCCGTCTGGCAGTGGAAGAGCTGCGGGAAGCCTATCCCGACCGCAAGATCATCGCCGTCGACTCCCTGTGCGCCTCCGCCGGCCAGGGCCTGCTGCTGCGCCTGGCGCTGGACAGGAAGGAAGAGGGCGCTTCCATCGACGAAGTTGCCGCTTACCTGGAGGAGAACAAGCTGCACCTGTGCCACGAATTCACCGTGGACGATCTGGTCTACCTGAAGCGCGGCGGCCGCGTGAGCCCCACCGTCGCCCTGATCGGCACCATGCTGAGCATCAAGCCCGTCATGCACGTGGATGATGAAGGCCATTTGGTGAAGGTCACCCAGGCCCGCGGCAGAAAGGCCGCCCTGAAGGCTCTGGTAGACAAGTACAGCGAGAACGCCCTGGACCCCGAGAACGGCAAGATCTTCATCTGCCAGGCCGACTGCATGGACGATGCAGACCGCATCGGCGAAATGATCAAGGCCCGCCACAACAATAACGTGGACCTGGTCGTTTACACCGGCTCCGTCATCGGCGCCCACTCCGGCCCCGGCACCATCGCCCTGTTCTACCTGGGCAAAAAGAGATAAGCAAAAAGAACCGCATCCGAATGGATGCGGTCCTTTTTTAGTTTCTCACCCGCTGCACGCCCCAGATGCCGAGGATGATCAGCACGCTGGCCAGCAGGGAAATCGCGTTGAAGGGCTCGTGCAGGAAGATCACACCCGCGAACAGGGAGATCACCGTGGTCAGGTTGCAGAAGGCCATGGTCTTGGCGACCGGCAGGTAGCCGCTGGCCACGTTCAGCGCCATGAACGCCACGATGGAGGATGCAAAACCCAGGTACAGGATGGCGGTGATGAACTTCGTCTCCGCAAGCGGTGCGGTAAGCAGAGCCATATCATTCCTGCACTGCACAAGGGACATGCAGGTGAAGGTCACGGCCGCCACGCCCATCATCACATAGGTGCGCTCCAGGGCGGAGAATTCCTTGCTCAGCTTGCGGCTGATCACGTTGAAGGAGGTGCCGCAGCAAACCGCGCCCGCCAGCAGCAGCACGCCCAGCATCTTGACCTCGCCCTCGCTGCGCTGCTGCAGGGTCATCATCACCACGCCGATGATGGACACCAGCGAAAACGCCACCTGGGATTTCTTCGGAATCTCGCCCAGGGTGAAGATGCCTGCCACCAGGCCCGCCAGGGGGCCGGTGGCGATGATCACGCCGGCGAAGGTGGAATTGCTCAGGCTGATGCCGTAGCTTTCGCACAGGAAGTAGCCCACCGGCTGCACAACGCCCATTAGGATTAGCGGCAGCACGGGCCGTCCGCGCAGGTCGAAGCGCAGCCAGTCCACTTCATCGGGCCTCTCGGGGACGGGCTTGCGCAGCTTCGCCGACCACAGCGCCACCACATTCAAAAGCACAAATGCCAGGATGAAGCGGTACATCAGCATCACGAAGGGCGAGGTTACGCCCAGGGCGATGCGGGAAAACATAAAGCTGAAACCAAAGATGCCGTTGCCGATGATGGCCGCCAGCACGCCCAGCTTTTCACCACGGTTCATGGAAGATCACCATTCTTTCGTTAAAGTACCTGCTGGCCGTTCACCACCAGGATGAAGGAGAGACTCAGCTTCTCCGCCGCCCTGCGGCACAGCAGCATGCGCTCCAGGAAGATTTCAAAATAGTTGATCACGGGCGAGATTTCCGTGTCGATTTCCAGCTTCAGCACCACGCTCTTTCTGTCCTCGCTGAGCTCGGTGCGGGCCTTCTCCACGGCGTAGTTCACGCGGTCGTGGATGTCGAAGGTGCTCAGGTCCCGGTTGCGCACGCGGGTGCGGCGCACGTCAGTCTTATCCGCCAGGATCAGCGCCGCGGCCACCGGATTCACCGGAAAGGCGGTGCTCTCGTCATGGTTGCCGATGGCGGAGCAGATGGTGGCGATTTCATCGGCGGGCATGCCCAGCTTGTCCAGGATGCGGAAGGCCATGATCGCGCCGCTCTGGGCATGGTCCACGCGGTTGATCACGTTGCCGATGTCGTGCATGTAGCCCGCAATCCAGGCCAGCTCGCACATGCGCTCCGGATAGCCGAGATCGCTGAGCAGCTTCTGGGCGAAGTGGGCGGCGCGGGTCACATGGGCGAAGGAGTGCTCGGTAAAGCCCAGCGCGCCCAGGGTTTCATCCGCCCTTTCGATGTAGGTTCTGATTTGGGGATCCTGTTTGATATCCCAGGCTGTAATCATATTCAGCCTCCTTTCCTTCCCCGCCACATGGCGGCGGAAGCACTGTTGTATTTATCCAACAATCAAATTATACCCATGCACGCTGCAAAATCAAGCGCGCACGGGTTGCGTTTGCAAATTAAACAAAGATTTGATCTGAAGATGCAGAAGAGCCGCCCTTTCGGGGCGGCTCCAAACTCATTTTTTGAATATGCCGAAGAACCTGCTTCCAAAGCCCTTCTTGGGAACGGCCGTGGGGGTCAGCTCCAGCGGATGCTCCATGTACCACTTCTGCAGATCCAGCGGTTCGCCTTCGTTCTCGGCGGGCACGTAGTTGCCGTCGCTCTTGAGCCTGCGGGCCTTCAAATTGTCTGACAGGATGCGCAGCAGGTAATCGTGGATGGTATCTTTCAGCTCCGGACTGGAAACCGGGCAGGCGATCTCCACGCGGCGGGTCTGGTTGCGGGTCATGATGTCCGCGGAGGACAGGTAGCACTTGCTGTCCGCATCCTTGCCGAACCAGTAGATGCGGCTGTGCTCCAGGAAGCGGCCCACCACGCTGGTGACCTTGATGTTCTCGGTCTTGCCGGTAACGCCGGGAATCAGGCAGCAGATGCCGTGGATGATCAAATCGATCTTCACGCCCGCGCAGCTGGCTTCGCTCAGCTTATCGATCAGGTCGCGCTCGGTAATGGAGTTGGCCTTGATGACGATGCGGCCCTCCTCACCCTTTTGGATTTCTTCATCGATGAGCGCCATCAGGCGGGTCTTCATGGCGTTGGGCGCCACGAACAGCTTCTCATAATCCGGCGCCAGGGAACCGATCAGCATGTTCTGGAAGAAGTTCACGGCGTCCTGGGCGATGACGGGATCGGCGGTCATCATGCAGAAATCGGTGTAGATGGTGGAGGTCTTTTCGTTGTAGTTGCCGGTGCCGATCTGGGTCACATAGGAGAAGCCGTTCTTCTCCTTGCGGGTGATCAGGCAGATCTTGGCGTGGCACTTCATGTTCTCCGGGCCGTAGATGATGCGGCAGCCGGCCTCCTCCATCTCGCGTGCCCATTCGATGTTGTTGCTCTCGTCGAAGCGGGCGCGCAGCTCCATCATGACGGTGACTTCCTTGCCGTTCTCCGCAGCTTCGCACAGATACTTGGCGATGGCGGAATTGCGGGCGAGGCGGTAGATAGTAATTTTAATGGACAGCACCTGCGGGTCGGACACGCTCTCCTTGAGCAAATCCAGGAAGGGCTGCATGCTCTGGTAGGGATAGAACAAAAGCACATCGCGCTGCTGAATCTGGCTGCGCATGCTCATCTGGCGGTCCAGGTAGGCCGGCCAGACGGGATTGTAGGGCTTATAGTAGAGCTCGGATGCGCAGTTCTCCAGCATGTAGGCATAGCTGAGCTTGAGCGGGCAGGCGCAGGTGTACACCTGCTTCGGCTCCAGCTTCAGGCTGGTGGAGAGCATCTTGGTGAGCCGCGGCGCATTTCCCTGCACCTCCAGGCGCACGGGCGCCAGGCGCTCGCGCTTGCGCAAAAGCTTTGCCATGAAGTTCAGGAAATCGGGGTTATCCTCGTCGAACTTCTCTTCGTCGAGGCTGATGTCGGCGTTGCGGGTGACGGAGATGATGGCCTCCTCCTCCACCTCGTAAATCTTGAAGATCTTGCGCACGTGGGCCAGAACCACTTCCTCGGTGCGCACATAGCGCACGGGTGTGCCGGGCATCATCAGTATGGCGGGCACGGACTTGGGAACGCCCACGATGCCCAGAAGGGTCTTTCCCTTGTTGTTGAGCAGCGCCGCCGCATACAGATCCTTGTTCTTCAGGTGCGGAAAGGGATGGTTGCGGTCGATGATCTGGGGCGACAGGATGGGGCGGATGTTGTTCCGGTAATACTCATGCACGTAAGCGCGCTGGCTTTCGGTCAGGCTTTCATAGGAAAGCTCCGCCACGCCCACCTGGGCAAGCTCCTGGGTGAGCTCGCGGTAGATTTCGTCCCTGCGGGTGATCAGCGGCCTCACGGCTTCAAACACCTTGTCCAGCTGCTGGGCAGGCGTCATGCCGCTCTTGTTCTCGATATCGTCGGGGGCCATCATGTTCAGGTCGAACAGGCTGCCCACGCGCACCATGAAGAACTCATCCAGGTTGCTGGTAAAGATGGAAGCAAAGCGCAGCCGCTCAATCAGCGGCACGGATTTATCCGCCGCCTCGGCAAGCACGCGTTCATTGAATTTCAGCCAGCTCAATTCGCGATTCTGGGTATAGCTCAAATCCCAGCGAAGGCCGTTCTGCACGGTCATTTCCTCCCCTGCGCCCGGCGGGCGCTTTAAAATGTGGCACGGCCTGCAAGGCAGACCATTACGCATCCATTATAACCAAAAATTTCGACAAATTCAACATGAACCTATGAACATCCCTTGAAAAATTAGGGCTTGTGCATCCACGATTTTCGGAGTATAATGTAAACACTAAGCGAAGTTTTTGTTGAATCTTCGGTTTAAGCATCAGCAAGGAGGACTTTATCATGATCAGAATCGGTATGTTGACCAGCGGCGGCGATTGCCAGGCACTGAACGCGGCCATGCGCGGCGTTGCAAAAACCCTCTTTAACGCCAAGGAAGAGGTCGAGATCTACGGCTTCCTGAACGGCTACCAGGGCCTGATCTACGGCAAGTTCCGCCTGCTTACCTATAGTGATTTCTCCGGCATCCTGACCCAGGGTGGCACCTTCATCGGCTCCAGCCGCACCCCCTTCAAGACCATCAACGATCCCGATCCCAACGGTCTGGATAAGGTCGCAGCCATGAAGCAGAACTACTACAAGCTGCAGCTGGACTGCCTGGTCATCCTGGGCGGCAACGGCACCCACAAGACCGCGAACCTGCTGCGTGAGCAGGGCCTGAACGTGGTCACCCTGCCCAAGACCATCGACAACGATCTCTGGGGCACCGACATGACCTTCGGCTTCCAGAGCGCCGTGAACATCGCCACCGACGCCATCGACTGCATCCACACCACCGCAGCCTCCCACGGCCGCGTGTTCATCGTGGAAATCATGGGCCATAAGGTGGGCTGGCTTCCCCTGAACGCAGGCATGGCCGGCGGCGCAGATATCATCCTCATCCCTGAGATTCCCTATGACATCGACAAGGTTTGCGATAAAATCCGCGAACGCCACGAGCGCGGCAGCCAGTTCACCATCCTGGCCGTTGCCGAGGGCGCAATCAGCAAGGAGGACGCCGCCCTGTCCAAGAAGGAATACAAGAAGAAGCTGGAAAAGCGCAAGCATCCCTCCGTATCCTATGAGATCGCCGACCAGATTTTCAAGAAGAGCGGCTACGATGTGCGCGTCACCGTGCCGGGCCACACCCAGCGCGGCGGCTCTCCCTGCGCCTATGACCGCGTGTTCGCCAGCCGCCTGGGCTCTGAGGCAGGCAAGCTGATCCTCAAGGGCGAATACGGCTTCATGGTGGGCTACAAGAACCGCGAAATCGTGAAGGTTCCGCTGGAGGAAGTGGCCGGCAAGCTGAAGATGGTCGACCCCAAGGCCAGCATCATCAAAGAAGCCAAGGCGCTGGGCATCTCCTTCGGCGACTGATCCCCAAACGCACAAAAAAAGAACCCGGAATTCCGGGTTCTTTTTTGTGTGCTTATGCGGCCTTTGGATTATGCGGCCTTCTTGGCAGCGCGCTTCTCTTCGATCTTGGAAACGACAACCGCGCAGGATGCGTCGCCCACAATGTTCAGGGTGGTGCGGCCCATGTCGAAGATCTTGTCCACGCCGTAGATCAGGGCAATGCCTTCTACCGGCAGGCCGACAGCTTCCAGAACCATGGCCAGCATGATCATGCCTGCACCGGATACGCCTGCGGTACCGATGGAAGCCAGGGTGGCGGTGAGTACAACGGACAGCATCTGAGCCATAGTCAGGGTCACGCCGTAGCAGGTGGCGATGAAGATGGTGGCTACGCCCATGTAGATGGCGGTACCATCCATGTTGATGGTTGCGCCCAGGGGCAGGATGAAGGAAGAATACTCAGGATTGGCGCCCATCTTATCGGAGCACTCCTTGGTCAGGGGCAGGGTTGCCACGGAGGAGGTGCTGGTGAAAGCGAAGATGATGGCGGGAACCATGCTCTTGAAGAAGGTGGCGGGGCTCATGCCGGCCATGGACTTCACTGCAACGGAGTACACGATGATCATGTGCAGGATGTAGCCCAGGTAAGCAACGCCCAGAACGATGGCCAGGGAGCCGACGATTGCGGGGCCGTTTACGGCAACCACGTTTACCATCAGGCAGAATACGCCGATGGGAGAGCAGTTGATGATGAACATCATGATCTTCATGAACACTTCGTTCAGGCTCTCAACCAGGGCAACAGTGGGAGCGGCCTTTTCGCCTGCAACCAGGATGCCTGCGCCGATGAACAGAGCGATCACGATAACCTGCAGCATGGTGGCGTTCACCAGGGGCTGCCAGAGGTTGGACGGGAAGATATTCACGATGGTATCCATGAAGTTGGAGGAATTGGCGGTGTATTCAGCACCGGTGGTGTCCAGCAGCGGGAAGGCGCCCTTGAAGATGTTGGCTACGGCCAGGCCGATCACGATGGCGATCAGGGTGGTGACCATGTAGTAAACGATGGTCTTCCAGCCGATGGAGCCGACC
>JAGBAU010000200.1 GCA_017938785.1 Clostridia bacterium | reverse complement strand
GCTTATGATGCAGATGGATCACATGGTATTTTAGCCTGGGCCTCACTTCCTTTCCAGCAATCGCAGAAAATCCCGCAGCAGTTCGTTTTCCATTTTCAATCGTGCAATTTCCTGTTCGTATTCTTCTCTCTGGCTCAATGGACGGCTTCGCGGCCTGCCTTTCTTCTGCCTTATGACTCCCTGTGCCAGTTCTCTTTCTTTTCGATTGTGCCGACTGATCCAGTTCCGGATTTGTTTCCTCTCCAGTCCCAGTTCCTCTGCGATTTCCCTTGTCGTTCTTCCTTCTTCTCGCATTTCCCGTATTCTTTCTTCATATCTCCCCATCTGTACATATTTTCTCTTTTCCATACAATTACCCCCTATGTAGTTCTATTTTCCTACATAGGGGGCTCTTTTGTCTATCGTCCGTTTTTCCTGGGGCTGTGCAAATGCGGTGCGTTTTCTTTACTTGTTCTGCGCCTTGTTCAGGTTCCGCAGCGCACGGTTCAGGTGGGTGCGCATCAGGCGGCGGGCAGCCTTTTCATCCTGGCCGCGCACGGCTTCGCAGATGGCGTTGTGGTCCTTCAGGGTCATCTTCGGCACGCCCTTCACCGCCTGGGTAATGGGACGGGTTCTGGACAGCATGCCGGAGCACATATCCAGCATCACGCGCAGGGCTTCATTGCCTGCGGCTTCCGCCAAGATACCGTGGAAGTTTTCGTCAGCTTCGATGCCCATGCCGCCTTTTTCAATATCCCCGGCCATTTCCGCCACGGTTCGCTCCAGCGCGGCCAGCTGCTTTTCCGTGCGGCGGCGGGCTGCCAGGGCGGCGATTTCGGTCTCCAGAATCAAACGGGCTTCAATCAGCTCGCTGCCCATACGGCCGTTCTGGGCGATAATCATGGAAAAGGGGTCCACAATATCGGACAGCGAAGGCGCTTTGATGAACGTACCCTCGCCCACGTGAGACTCCACGCAGCCCATCATTTCCAGGGAACGCAGCGCTTCGCGGATGGCGGTGCGGCTCACGCCGTATTCCTCCGCAAGGGCTCTTTCCGGAGGCAGGCGATCGCCGGGGCGAAGCACGCCCTCCTCGATCTGCGCCAGCATCTTGGCGGCGATTTCCTCGTAAAGTTTCTGCGTTTTCTGTTCCGCCATGATCTGCGCCTCCTTCGTTGTTTCTTATATCATACCAATTTCTAAATAGATTGTATACAAGGAAGCTTTAAATCTTGGAAAATTTCATATACACTCCCTAAAACTATTGCATATTCAGGTTAATTGTAGTATTCTATTGGTATGACCAATATTAAAAATTGGAGGTTTGTGACTTATGGATGCTGAACTGCATGTAAAAGAGTTGGTTGCACGCGCACGCGTTGCCCAGAAAGAATTCGAAAAGTACACCCAGGAACAGGTAGACGCAGCCTGCCGCGCCATGGCAAAAGCCATCTTTGACAATGCCGAGCCTCTGGCCCGCATGGCCGTAGATGAGACCCGCATGGGCGTCTATGAGGACAAGATCAAGAAGAACCAGGGCAAGTCCCGCGTCATCTGGAACGAGCTGAAGGGCAAGAAGAGCGTCGGCATCATCGACCGTCTGCCCGAGCAGGGCCTTGTACTGGTCGCCAAGCCCATGGGCGTGGTCGGTGCCGTTACCCCCACCACCAACCCCATCGTTACCCCCATGTGCAACGCCATGTTCGCACTGAAGGGCCGCAACGCCATCATCATCTGCCCCCATCCCCGCAGCAAGAAGTGCTCCGGCGAAGCCGTGCGCCTGATGAAGGAAGCCCTGGCAGAGCTGAATGTACCTGCCGACATCATCCAGATCATCGACGAGCCCACCGTTGAACTGTCCGGCCAGGTCATGAAGCAGTGCGACGTCTGCATCTCCACCGGCGGTATGGGCATGGTCCGCGCCGCATACGCATCCGGCAAGCCCGCCTTCGGCGTAGGCGCCGGCAACGTACAGTGCATGATCGATGAGGACGCCGATCTTGAAAAGGCCATCCCCATGATCATCGAAGGCCGCCGCTTCGACAACGGCATCATCTGCTCCGGCGAACAGACCGCCATCATGCCCAAGGCCATCTATGAAAAGGCCATCGAAATCTTCAAGAAGAACGGCTGCCTGTACATCGACAAGCCCGAGGATGTTGCCAAGCTGCGCGCAACCCTGTTCCCCGGCGGCGTGATGGACAAGAACGTGGTCGGCCAGACTGCCAAGAAGGTTGCCGAGCTGTGCGGCTTCGCCTACGGCGACGATCTGAAGGTCATCCTGGTCAAGGCAGACACCTACGGCAAGGACGATCTGCTCTCCAAGGAAAAGATGTGCCCCGTTATCGCCACCTACGATTTCCTGGAAACCTGGGAAGACTGCATCAAGTGCGCCAATGCCAACCTGGAAGTTGAAGGCAAGGGCCACAGCGTATGCATCCACTCCAACACCCCCGAGCATGTGGAAGCCGCCGCACAGGTGCTGCCCGTATCCCGCTTCCTGGTGAACCAGATCTGCTCCACCAGCAACGGCGGTTCCTTCTTCAACAGCCTGTCCGCCACCACCACCCTGGGCTGCGGCAGCTGGGGCAACAACTCCATCTCCGAGAACCTGAGCTGGAAGCACCTGTTCAACGTAAGCCGCATCGCATACGTCCGTCCAGGCGCAACCGCACCCACCGACGAGGAAATCTGGGGGTAATTAACCAATGAAACTGATGGAATACCAGGCCCAGCTGCTGTTTAAGCAGTTCAATGTGCCTGTCATGCGTGGCTGCGTAGTAGACCACGTGGAAAGCATCGCCCATGCCATGGCCGACGCCGGCGTCCGCTATCCTGCCGTTGTTAAGGCGCAGGTTCAGATCGGCGGCCGCGGCAAAGCCGGCGGCATCCAGTTTGCCGATTCCCTCGAAGAAGCCGAAGCCCACGCCCAGCGCCTGCTGGGCAGCGAGCTGCGCGGCCTGAAGGTCAACAAGCTCTACATCGTGGAGAAGGCCGCCTACAAGACTGAATGGTATCTCTCCATCATGCTGGACCGCCTGAGCAAGCAGCCCATCATCATCTTCTCCGCCATGGGCGGCATGGAAATCGAGCAGACCGCCAAGACCGATCCGGACAAGATCAAGAAGATCGTCATTGATCCCATGATCGGCGTTCAGGATTACATGGCCCGCTACCTGCTCTCCTCCAGCGGACTGGACGTTGGCTACACCAAGGAGCTCCACAAGATGCTCAAGGCCCTGTACGAGTGCTTCATGAAGTACGACTGCATGCTCTGCGAAATCAACCCCCTGGTTGTGGACAACGGCGACCACCTCATCGCCCTGGACGGCAAGGTGGACATCGACGATTCCGCGCTCTACCGCCTGCCGGACATCATGGCCTGGCGCGAAGAGCTTCCGGTGGAGGACCTGGTCAAGGAAGCACGCGAGTATGACTTCCTGTACATCCCCTGCGAAGAGGGTGGCTCCATCGCCGTTTGCTCCAACGGAAGCGGCATGCTGATGAGCTGCATCGACATGATCACCAAGAACGGCATGAAGGTCGGCGCAGTGCTCGATCTGGGCGGCGGCGCAACTGCCGTGCGCATCCGTGAAGCCATGCGCATCCTGTTCTCCACCCCCGGCGTGAAGGCAGTTCTGATCAACATCTTCGGCGGCATCACCCGCTGCGACGAGGTTGCCGGCGGCGTGAAGCTGGCCATGGAACACCACGACCTGGACGGTAAGTTCATCGTGGTCCGCATGGAAGGCACCAACAAGGACATCGGCATCGGCATCATCAACAGCCTGGATGCAGACGTCGTTCTGGCAAACGGCCTGCGTGAATCCGTCGCCACTCTGGTTGAAAGGAGGGACCGTCTGTGAGCATCATTATTGATCAGAATACGAAGCTCATTGTTCAGGGCATCACCGGCCGTGAAGGTACCTTCCACACCGAGCAGATGCTGGCCTACGGCACCAACGTGGTCGCAGGCGTTACCCCCGGCAAGGGCGGCCAGACCGTCCTGGGCGTTCCGGTATTCAACACCGTGCGCGAGGCCATGGAGGCCACCGGCGCAAACACCTCCGTCATCTTCGTTCCCGCCAAGTTCACCAAGGCATCCGTGCTGGAAGCCCTGGACGCGGGACTCAAGACCATCCTGACCATCGCCGAGCACGTTCCGGTGCACGATATGATGGAGTGCTACCGCCTGGCCCGCCTGAAGGGCGCCCGCCTGTTCGGTCCCAACTCCTTCGGCATCATCTCCCCCGGCAAGAGTAAGGCCGGCTTCATGGCCCACCGCATCTTCGCCCCCGGCAATGTGGGTGTGATGAGCCGCAGCGCCACCAACTGCTATGAAACCGTGTTCATGCTCTCCAACAACGGCATCGGCCAGTCCACCTGCATCGGCGTGGGCGGCGACATGATCCCCGGCTCCACCTTCGTGGACCTGCTGCCGGACTCCGGCGCCGATCCGGAGACCAAGGCCGTGGTCATCATCGGCGAAATCGGCGGCAATGAAGAAGAGCTGGCTGCCGAATATCTCAAGACCCATGACTTCAAGAAGCCTGTCATCGCCGTAATCGCCGGCAAGAACGCTCCCAAGGGCCGCAGCATGGGCCACGCGGGCGCCATCGTATCCGCAGACGGCACCGGCAGCGCAGAGAACAAGGAAAAGGCTCTGCGTGAAGCAGGCGTATACATCGCCGAAAACACCCAGCACATCGTAGATATCTGCCTGAAGCTGAAGGAGGAAGGAAAGCTATGATGGATCGTGAACGCGCCGGTCATATCTATTCGACCATGGCGCGCATCCGCGCATTTGAATTCAAGGCCCTGAAGCTGTTTGAGGAAAACAAGCTGCGCGGCTCTGTGCATCTCTACATCGGCGAGGAAGCCGTGGCCTCCACGGTCTGCTCCCGCCTGACCAATGACGACTACATCGCCTCCACCCACCGCGGCCACGGCCACTGCATCGCCAAGGGTGCACGCCTGGATATGGCCATGGCGGAGCTGATGGGCAAGGCTACCGGTTACTGCAAGGGCCGCTCCGGCTCCATGCACATCGCCGATTTCACTCAGGGCAACCTGGGCGCCAACGCCATCGTGGGCGGCGGCATCCCGATCGCCGTCGGCGCAGCCCTGTCCGCCAAGATGCAGAAGCAGGACCGCGTGGCGGTCTCCTTCTTCGGCGACGGCGCATCCAACGAAGGCACCTTCCACGAGAGCCTGAACATGGCCTCCGTGTGGAAGCTGCCCATCATCTTCATCTGCGAAAACAACGGCTACGGCATCTCCGTACCCACCTGGCAGTCCACCTCCGTTGAGAACATCTCCGACCGCGCCAAGGGCTACAACATGCCTGGTGAAACCGTGGACGGCAACGATGTTGAGGCCATCGACGCAGCCTTCGAGCGCGCACTCAAGCGTGCCAAGGCCGGCGAAGGCCCCTCCCTCATCGAGTGCAAGACCTACCGCTGGATGGGCCACTGGACCGGCGATCCCCAGACCTACCGCACCCGCGAAGAGGTTGCTGACTGGCGTGAAAACAAGGATCCCATGAAGCGCTGGCGCGAAAAGCTCATCGCCGAAGGTCTCTACACCGAAGCCGAGCTGGACGCCATGCTCAAGGCTGCCGACGATGAAACCGAAGCTGCCACCCAGTTCGCCCTCAACAGCCCCAATCCCGATCCCGCACACGTGCTGGACGATGTATTCTATGAAGGAGGCGACGAGTAATGAGCATCAAGACCTACGCAATGGCGGTTCGCGATACCATCGCCGCCGAAATGCGCCGGGATGAAAAGGTTTTCATCATGGGCGAAGATATCGAAACCATCGGCTCCATCTTCGGCTGCACCCGTGATCTCACTGCCGAATTCGGCCGCGAGCGCGCCTTCAACACCCCCATCTCCGAGGCCGGCTTCATCGGCGCCGGTCTGGGCGCTGCATGCACCGGCATGCGTCCCATCGTTGAACTGATGTACATGGACTTCGCCCTGGTCGGCATGGATCAGCTGATCAACCAGGTTGCAAAGACCCGCTACATCTTCGGCGGACGCGCCAAGATTCCGCTGGTCATCCGTGGTCAGCAGGGCATTGGCCGCGGCAATACCGCCACCCACTCCCAGTCCCTGGAAACCATCTTCATGCACTTCCCGGGCCTGAAGGTAGCCTGTCCCTCCACCGGCCGCGATGCAGCAGGCCTGCTGCGCACCGCCATCCGTGATGACAACCCCGTCATCATCTTTGAGCACAAGGCCCTGTATGCCACCAAGTGCGATGTTCCGGATGATCCGGACTTCATGCTGCCCTTCGGCAAGGCCGACATCAAGCGCGAGGGCAGCGATGTGACCATCGTTGCAAACCTCTTGTATGTCAACCGTGCTCTGGAAGCCGCTGAGGAACTGGCCAAGGAGGGCATCTCTGCCGAGGTCATCGATCCCATGACCCTGGTTCCCTTCGACAAGGAGACCGTAATCAATTCCGTTAAGAAGACCGGCCGCATGGTCGTTGTGCATGAAGCACACCGCACCGCAGGCTGGGGCGCAGAGGTTGCCGCCATGGTCACCGAGGAAGCATTCCGCTATCTGGATGCTCCGCCGGTACGCCTGGGCACCCTGGCTTGCCCGCTACCCTTCAATGTGGATCTGGAAAATGCTGCAACGCCCCAGGTGGCCGATATCATTGCCGCCGCCAAGAGCGTCTGCTACAAGTAACACTGAGGCCGGTTCAGGTACTCCATAGCCCAAGCCGGCAATCGCTCCCCGCACCACAGGATGCGCGGAGCCGCGCAGGCGCGGAGGTATTCCTCGCCGCGCCTGCGTGTTATTCAAGATCTATCCCATCACAGGAGGTTGCCCATGGCACATAAAATCATCATGCCCAAGCAGGGCCTTCAGATGACCGAGGGCGTGATCACCCAGTGGCTCAAACAGGAAGGTGAAACCATCCAGGAGGGCGAGCCCTTCTTCGAGATGGAAACCGACAAGCTTTCCATCACCATCGATGCCTCCGCATCCGGCACCGTTTTGAAGCTCCTCTATGAAGAGGGCGACATGGTGCCCGTTACCGAAACCATCGCCATCATCGGCGAGCCCGGCGAGGATTATGCCGCGCTGCTCTCCGGCGAGGAAGCCCCCGCCGCAGAAGCCGCCGCTCCCGCAGAGGCAGCCGCAGCACCCGCTGCCGCCGTACCCGCAAACGTGCACAAGATCATCCTGCCCAAGCAGGGCCTTCAGATGACCGAGGGCGTGATCACCCAGTGGCTCAAGCAGGAAGGCGATGAAGTCAAGGAAGGCGAACCCCTCTTCGAAATGGAGACCGACAAGCTCTCCATCGTCATCGACTCCACCGCCACCGGCACCGTACTCAAGCTCCTCTATGAGGAGGGCGACATGGTGCCCGTCACTGAAACCATCGCATATGTCGGCCCCGCAGGCACGGACATCGAAGCCGCACTGGCAGCGCCCGCCGCACCGGCAGCAGCTGCCGAGGAGGCACCCGTTCCCGTTGGTGACGGCCGCATCTTCGCGTCTCCCCGTGCCAAGATGGTTGCCGAGGAGAAGGGCGTCGATATCGCCAGCCTGAAGGGCACCGGCCCCGATGGCCTGATCATCGAGCGCGATGTGCTCTCCGCCAAGCCCGCACCCAAGGCCGCACCCGTTGCCAAGGTTGTGGAAGCTGCACCCGCTGCAGAAGAGCTTGAAACCGTCATCCCGCTCAAGGGTATGCGCAAGATCATTGCCGAGCGCATGCACCAGAGCCTGCACGACCTGGCACAGGCCAACCACCGCATGGAGGTGGATATGACCCAGTGCGTGGCCATGCGCGAACAGCTCAAGGCCGCAGGCGTGAAGGTCAGCTACAACGATATGGTCATTCGCTGCGTCGCCAAGGCGCTCACCGAGTTCCCCATGATGAACTCTTCCATGACCGATACCGCCATCATCCAGAAGCACTATGTAAACGTAGGCATGGCCGTTGCCACCGATACCGGCCTGCTGGTTCCGGTCATCAAGGACACGGATAAGATGAGCCTCACCCAGATTTCCGAGGCTGCCAAGGACCTGGGCAAGCGCACCAAGGAAGGCGGCCTGAACCCCGATGAACTCACCGGCGGCACCTTCACGGTCACCAACCTGGGCATGTTTGGTGTGGACAGCTTCACTGCCGTCATCAATGCCCCCGAAGCCGGCATCCTGGCCGTTGGCCAGATGAAGAAACGCGCAGTCGTACTGGATGACGACAGCATCGTTGTCCGCCCGATGATGTGGCTCTCCCTCACCTACGATCACCGCATCGTGGACGGCGCACCTGCCGCACAGTTCCTCAAGCGCATCAAAACGCTGCTGGAAACCCCGGCACTGCTGCTGTAAAAGGCACAGCAAAGCCGCTGCACATAAAGTGCAGCGGCTTTTTCTATCCTATTCTTCCTCCGGGAAGAACATCTGGTCCATGTAATGCTCATTGAACACCGGGTTGCCGCCCAGGTTCACATGCTTTGATCTTTCCTTGATCGCGCGGATTTCATCCAGCCGATTCTGGTCCAGCAACAGCATGGAAGCACCCGTCAGAGCTGCGTTGCCCAGGATTCTCACCTTTCCTGCAAGCTCCGCAGGAATCAGTCCGATGCGCGCCGCACTCCGCACGTTCAGATGGCTGCCGAAGCCTCCGGCGATGTACAGGGTTTCAATTTCATCCGCAGTCACATTCGCCGCTTCCATCAGGGTTTCAAT
>JAGBAU010000199.1 GCA_017938785.1 Clostridia bacterium | reverse complement strand
TTCTCGCCTGCCTTTGCGCGGCGGACGCAGATGTGCTGGTCCTTCACGCGGGAGAGGTCGAATGCATGCATGGGATGGCCGGTTTCGAGCATCACATAGTTGGTAATATCAACAATGTTGTTGATGGGGCGCACGCCTGCGCCGTAGAGGTATTCGCGCATCCACTTGGGGGACGGGCCGATCTTCACATTGGTGATCACGCGGGCGCAGTAGCGGGGACACAGGTCGGTGTCGTCCACGCGGACGGTGGCGTAATCTTCAAACTTGCCCTCGCCCTTTGCTGCAACTTCAATTTCAGGCATCACAAAGTGCTCGCTGAGAACGGCGGAGCTTTCGCGGGCCAGGCCCCATACGCTCAGGCAGTCCGGACGGTTTGCCAGGATTTCAAAGTCCACGATATCATCGCCCAGGCCGAAAACTTCCTTCACATCGGTGCCGGGGGTAACATCTTCAAAGATTTCGATGATGCCTTCATCGCCGATGTGGGGATACAGGCCTGCGGGCACATCCAGCTCGGGGCCGGAGCAGAGCATGCCGTTGGAAACCTCGCCGCGCATCTTGCCCTTCTTGATCTTCACGCCGCCGGGCAGGTGTGCGCCGTCCAGGGCGGCTGCAACGTTCATGCCTGCATGCACGTTGGGTGCGCCGCAGACGATCTGGATGGGTTCCTCGCCGCCGACGTCCACCATGCAGATGTGCAGGTGATCGGAATTGGGATGATCCACACAGGAAACAACATGGCCGACAACGACCTTGTCAAACTGCTCGCCGGACTTGTCCACGCCTTCAACGGCGGTGCCGGTCATGATCATTTTGGAAGCATATTCTTCAGCGCCCATGGGAATCTCAACGTATTCCTTGAGCCATTTCATCGGTACCTTCATTGATATTCCCCTCCTTTAACGATACTGGGTCAGGAAGCGCAGGTCGTTTTCATACAGGTAGCGCAGGTTCGGAATGTTGTACTTGAGCAGGGAGATGCGCTCCACGCCCATGCCGAATGCGAAACCGGAGTACTTCTTGGAATCGATGCCGCACATTTCCAGAACATGGGGGTTGACCATGCCGGCGCCCAGAACCTCGATCCAGCCGGTGCCCTTGCACATGCGGCAGCCCTTGCCGTGGCAGTTTGCACAGGTCAGGTCAACCTCGGCGGAGGGTTCGGTGAACGGGAAGAAGGAAGGACGGAAGCGGGTGGAGATGCCCTCGCCGTACATCTGGCGGGCAAACTCGTCCAGGGTGCCCTTCAGGTCGCCCATGGTGATGTTTTCATCGATGACCAGGCCTTCCATCTGGTGGAAGACGGGAGAATGGGTGGCGTCGGCTTCGTCGGCACGATACACGCGGCCCGGACAGATGATGCGGATGGGCGGCTTGCGGGTGGTCATGATGCGGGCCTGCACCGGAGAGGTGTGGGTACGCAGCACAATGTTGTCATCCACATAGAAGGTATCCTGTGCATCGCGTGCGGGATGGTTCTTGGGGATGTTGAGCAGTTCGAAATTGTAGTGGTCGTATTCCACTTCGGGGCCTTCAACCACTTCATAGCCCATGCCAACGAAGATATCGATCATCTTCTGCAGGGCGATGTTCATGGGATGCAGGCTGCCTGCACATCTCTCGGTGCCCGGCAGGGTAACGTCAACGGCCTCTGCGGCCAGGCGTTCTTCCTTTTCCTTGGCCTTGAGGGCAGCGCCTCGCTCCTCGAGGGCATCCTCCAGGGCCTTGCGCACATCGTTGACCATGGCGCCCATCTTCGGGCGCTCTTCGGGGGAAAGCTGACCCATGCCGCGCAGAAGGCCGGTCAGTTCGCCCTTCTTGCCCAGCACGCTCACGCGGATCTGTTCCAGAGCTGCGGTGGTGGCGGCCTGATTCAGTTCGCCCAGCACGCGCTCGCGGATTTCACGAAGTTTCATCTCCATAGCTGTTTTCTCTCCTTTAAATTGATGCCCGGGGCAAAGAAATAAAAAAGCTCCGCCCCCATTTCCGGGGCGAAGCATAACTTCGCTGTACCACCCAAGATTCGTCCTGAACGCAAAGAGTTCATAACCTCTCATCCCAATAACGAGGATGACTCCGCCCGCGCCTACTGCCATTTCAGCCCGGGAGCTCCGAAGTGAACTTCGCCGATGGAAGCCTGTGCAGCGCTTTCAGCCGCGTCGCCGCTCTCTTTGAACAGGTTCATGTACCGGTTACTCTCTTCATCACAGCCGATTGCTCAGCATTATAGCACAAAGAGAGCGAACTTGCAAGTTCGCTCTCTGTATTTTGTTCACTTTTTTAGATGAAACTTACGTATCTGGGATAATAGGTGTTCACTGCGGAGTTACCGCGGCTGGCGGACTTGCTGGCCTTGTTGGCAGGCGCCTCGAAGTTATAGCAGAAGTAGTAGGCCGCATCGTATGCGCCATCAGAATCGTTGGAAACGCCCTTCATGTAGCGGTTTACGGAGGGATAATAGGTTTCCAGTTCATACTTCAGGAAGTAGAGCTGGCCGGCAAGACTGGAATGATCCAGGCCGTTCTTATCGCACCAGTTGAACAGGCGGCTCTTGCGGGCTGCATGCCACTGGCAGATGCCGTAGCTGGTACCGCTGTCGCCGTTGATCTTGGGATTGAAACCGGATTCAGCCTTAATGTTGGCGAGCAGTCCGGTGGCAGCGGCGGTATTATAGCCCATTTCCTTTACGGCGAAGATGAAAGTCAGCTGTTCGTTGGAATACTTGCCGGAGGTAAAGGCTTCCTTGACGCTGATTCCCTT
>JAGBAU010000198.1 GCA_017938785.1 Clostridia bacterium | reverse complement strand
TACGCCGTCGTCGGGGGCATGGCGCTTCATGGCGCCGAAGTAGAAGCCGGATGCATAGGGACGGTGGCTGGCGGCGTTAAGCTCGTTCTGCAAAAGCTGAATCTGCTGCTTGTCAGCCGTGCCGTCCAGGATGCTGTCGATGCGCCTGCGGTAGGCATTGATCACGGTGGCCACGTAGAAGGGGGACTTCATACGGCCCTCCACCTTGAAGGATACCACGCCCGCGTCCATGATCTGGTCCAGGAAGTCCAGGCAGTTCATGTCGAAGGAGGAGAAGATGGTGGTGCCATGCTCATCCTCTTCCACGGGGAAGTATTCGCCGGGACGGCTTTCCTCCATCAGATGGTATTTCCAGCGGCAGGACTGGGTGCAGGCGCCTTTGTTGGCGCTGCGTCCGGTGAGATAGGCGGAAATCATGCACCTGCCGGAGTAGGACATGCACATGGCGCCGTGCACGAAGGCCTCCAGCTCCAAATCGGCGGGAATGCGGCTTCGAAGCTCGCGAATCTCCTTCAGGCTCATTTCGCGCCCCAACACGATGCGCTTTACGCCCAGGTCGTAGTAGACCATGGCGGAACCATAGTTCAGGCAGTTGGCCTGGGTGCTCACGTGCACGGCCAGCTCCGGAACGGCTGCGCGGATGGCGCGGATCACGCCCAGGTCGGACACGATGACCGCATCCACGCCCATGTCATGGAGCTTGCGGGCATAGTCGCCGGCAGCGTCCACATCGCCGTTGGAGGCGAAGGCGTTTACCGTTACATAGATCTTTTTGCCCTGCACATGCACCTTCTGTACGGCTTCTGCCAGGGTTTCCATGGTGAAGCCCACATTGGCGGCGCGCAGCTGCAGCATAGGACCGCCCACATATACGGCATCTGCACCGAAGCGCAGGGCGGTCTCCAGGCGTTCCATATCGCCGGCGGGAGCCAGCAGTTCAAACTTGTTCGTCATATTCAGTCCTCATTTTCAGGGCGCAGGCCGATGCCCGTGCGTGCGCCGTCGATCTTGGGGTTCAGGTAGGTCTCGCACAACGCGTTGGCGTGGCTGGCGCAGATGAATTTGTTGAATACGGGCAGAATGATGGCATAGAGCGCCACTGCGCCCGCGCTCACATAGCCCAGGATGCCGGGGATGTACAATGCGCAAATCATCACAATGGTGGGAACGGCCAGCGTGGCCAGGCGGATGCCGATGGCCCGGGGCAGGGCGGCCATGGTCATGAGAACTGCATTGCGCAGATGACCAATAAATCCCTGCTCATAGGTGACGATCATGGTGGGAAGGATGCTGCTGCTCAGGTACCACAGTGCGGCTGCGATCATCAAAACTGCCAGCGGCAGGTAGAACAGCGGAGAACTTTCCGCCATGCCCATGTAGAACGAAGCGCCCAGGTAGGTGACCAGCGGAACCAGGCCGCTGATGACGCCGAACACCAGCCCCTGCTTCCAGTTTGCCTTCACGGCGGATTTGAAATCCGCAAAGGGGAAGCTGTGTTCATCCCGGGCCCAGTTGCGCAGCACGTAGCTCACACCCATGTTGAAGGGGCCGGTGATGGCTACCAGCGGAGAAAGCACCAGCAGGTAGGAAAAGATCACCTGATGGAAGAAACTACCCAGAGACGCCGCATCCTCATAGGGGGCGAGGTAGAGCTGGACCAGGTTCATGAACGTCCACACAATGGCCGGAATCCAGAAGAGCAGGTACAGAAGGTTCAGGCCCACCATGCTGCCCCTGCGCACACGCAGGGTATCGCGGAAGAGCTGCATGCGGTTTGCAGGCAGGTCGGCCTCTGTGAAATCCTTCTTGCCGGATTTGCCGTAGAAATAGCTGTTGAAAAAGTTGGACACGGATTTGCGCACCTCCGATTCACTGCTCCTGATTATACACGTTGAATTTTGCTTTTGCAACCACGGCGCGTGTAAAGCCGGTTGCAATTCTGCCAAAAGCTGGCTATAATAGGATGAACCCCGGCAATTCCGGCGGGGAATGTGCATAAATACCTCAGGAAAGCAGGTGTCGTTGTGCGTACAACAATGATGAAAATCTCCGAAAGGGCGCTCTATGAAAATGCGCGCGCCATTCGTGAAAGCATACCCCAAAATGTGAAGATGATGTGCGTGGTCAAGGCAAACGCCTATGGCCACGGCAGCGTGAACGCGGCCTACACCATGCTGCGTGCGGGTGCGGACGCATTTGCTGTGGCCATCGTGGATGAAGCGCTGGAACTGCGTGCAGCGGGCATCGCGCGTCCCATCCTGATCCTGGGCGGCAGCGATGGACTTTCCCTGCGTGAAGCGCTGCATGCGGATGCATCCCAGGCCGTCTATGAAACCTGGATGCTGGACGTTCTGCAGGATGAGGCAAAGAGAAATGGCCTGCGCGCCAAGGCCCACCTGAAGATTGACAGCGGCATGTCCCGCATCGGCGTGCGTACCGTTGAGGATTTGAACCGGCTGCTGGTTCACTGGAAGCAGAACTGCCCGGATGTGGAAATGGAGGGCATGTTCACCCACTTCTGCGCTGCGGAGAACGATCCGGAATTCACGAAGAGGCAGAATGATTTCTTCCATCATGCGGTGGAAATCGTACGCGCTGCAGGCTTCAATCCCGTTACCCATGCGGCGGCGACCTCCGCCATGGGCAGGGGCGAGTGTCAGTATGACATGATTCGTGCGGGCATCGGCCTGTATGGAACGCTGGCTCCGGGCCTGGAGGATAAGCTGCAATATGCCCAGAACCTGGTGGCCCGGCCCACCCGCATCCAGCGCATCGAAGCGGGGGAGAGCGTGGGCTACGGCCGAACCTATACCGCCCAGAGGGAGACTATGGTGATGACCGTGCCCATCGGCTACGGCGATGGCTATCCCCGCATCCTGTCCAATAAGGCCTGCGCACTGGTGTGCGGCCGGCGCGCGCCCATCATCGGCAATGTCTGCATGGATATGATCATGCTGGATGTAACCGATATTCCCGGTGCTTCCCTGGAGAGCGAAGTTGTGCTCATGGGCAGGCAGGGAAATGAGCGGATTACCCCGGATGAACTGGCTTCCCTGGCGGGCACCATTCCCTATGAAATCATGCTCGGCTTCTCTGCACGCGTGCGCAGGGTTTACGAAAAAATGGATGAAAACCGGCTCTAAAGCCTATAAATATACAAAAAACAGAATTTCAGGCCTGCGCAGCTGCTGTAAAATGTAAACAGAGTATGAAATATCGCTGCAAAAGTCGGAAATTTGATTTAATTTCGAAAATAAGGTTTGCAAACGTAGATGAATTGTGATATAATTTAGACAAATATCATAGGTGAAGATATGCGTATTATATCAGGTGAAGCGCGGGGAAGAACATTGTTTGCCCCCAGTGGCGATCAGACGCGGCCCACTTCGGATAAAATCCGGGGTTCGCTGTTCAATATATTGAATGGGTGCATTGAGGATGCACAGGTGCTGGATCTCTTCGGTGGTACCGGCGCGCTGTCGCTGGAGGCCCTGAGCCGCGGCGCTGCGTTTGCCGTGATTTCGGATAGCTCCAGGCAGGCCATTGAATGTATCCGTCGCAACGCGCAGAATGTCCTGAAGGATGAACTTCCGAACCGGGCGCTCATCCTGAAAGCGGATTACCGCACTGCGATTTCAAGCGCAGCCGGCAGGCGCTTTGATCTGGTATTTCTGGATCCGCCGTACCGCATGCTGGACGCATATGCGGACGCCATTGACCGGCTCGAGAGCGCAGGCGCGCTCAGTGAGGATGCAGTCATCGTGGCGGAACGCAAGGGAAATGTTCAGGTGAATTATCCCGATACCTTTGAAATCTATGATACGCGCGCTTATGGCGAAACAAGCATCGATTTTCTCAGGAGGATTGAAGCATGATCGCGGTTTACGCCGGCAGTTTTTCGCCGCCCACCAAGGGGCATCTGGACATCATCCGCAGGTCGGCAGCCATGTTCGACCAGGTGGTGGTGGCGGTGCTCTCCCAGGAGGCCAAGCGCTACCTCTTTTCCCCTGAAGAGAGAAGGGAAATGCTCTGCGAGATCACGAAGGAATTTGATAATGTCCGCGTGATTTCAGACACCGGCTTGCTGGTGGACGTTGTGCGCAGGGAAGGCGCGGATGTGATCGTCCGCGGGCTGCGCAATTCGTCCGATCTGCTCTTTGAGATGCAGATGGCCGAGGCCAACCGGCAGATCGCTGGGATAGAAACGGTATTTATCAGCTGTCTCCCCGAATACAGCATGATTTCCTCCACCATAGTGCGGGACTGCGCTTCCCATGGCGCGCCCATCGATTCCATGGTGCCGCAGGCAATCGTCGGGAAAATCTACGCTGCATACGGCGTCAAACCGTGTGCGGAAAGGAAGGGCTAGAATGGATCACGATCAGGAAAAGTTCTACGAAGATGAGGATCAGGAGGTTCGTGCGGACGCGCAGCAGCCGGACATGATGGAAGATATCGATGATATGAAATACTTCCTGGAGCTGCTCAAGCATATTCGCGCTGCCATCCGGTCCGGCGCGAACGTGCCGCTGACCAGCAAGAAAATCATCGATGCGGAAAAATGCCTGATGATTATTGACGATATGGAGCGCAATCTGCCTGATGCAGTTCAGTACGGTATGCAGATGTTCTCCGAGCGCGATCGCATCCTTGGCAACGCCGAAACCGCGGCCATGAACCGCGTTTCTTCCGCGGAAATGCGCGCAAACGCTGCATTGGAAAAGGCAAAGATGGAAGCTGAGCAGATTGTTGCAGATGCTGAAAACGAGGCCCATGCCATCCTGGCAGACGCTCAGGAGCGTGCGGATCACATGGTGGATGAGAACGAAATCGTTCGCCAGGCCCGTGAAGAAGCCCGCATCATCAAGAACGACGCCCGCGTCGAGGCCAGCGAACTGCGCCTGAAGGCGAACCATGACGCCTATCAGCTGCTGGCGTCCGTGGAGGATGAACTGGCAGAAGCCTGCAAGTCCGTTCGCCGCCGCCGCGCCGAACTGGGTGACGAGGCCGAGTAATCCGCCTGCTTTCGTGGGTGAACAGTATAGAAATTGAAGAATGAATCCGGCGTACGATTGCGGCGGATTTGTTCTTTTCCCTAAAATGAATATTGCTGAAAGTCCGGTCAGGAACCGGACTTTTTCTTTTTTGGGAATAAAAGCCATTCACATGGGGCAAGCTTCCGATGCTATGAATGCAATCATACGGGAGGACTGGCTATGAATCCTATAAAGACAATCTGTACCCGGCGTGCAGAGATAAAAACAGGCGATGTTCGCGAACTCTCGATGGAGATACATGTGTATAAACGGCGGCCGCTGCGCATATCCGCCGCCTGCAAATCCCTTCTGCGGCGCAGACTGAAGCGTATCATGGCCTGCAATGGATGCGGGGATGAAGTTCTGCGGCGTTTGAAAGCGGATATGGGAATCATTGAGAACTGCCTGCGTCAGGCGCGCAGCCAGGCGGAGCCGCGCTTGCCCGCAGGGAAGGGCGGCGTGCGCATTCTGCAGCTTGCGCGAACCCTGATCGCAGATGGCGAGGTTCACCTCGATCGCGAGGGGATCCTTGCAGGGGTGAAAGCCTTTGATTCCATCCAGATGCTGGATATGCAGGAGCTTGAATGCCTGCCTGATGCATTGTGTATTGCTCTTTGTGAAGGCTTCTGCGGGATTTGTGCAGAGACGCTCAAACGTATGCGCATGCGCAGGCATGCGGAAAGATGGATCGAAAAAGGCGGAAGAACGCCCGTTTCTGTCCGGGAAACGGATGTATTCTTTGAGCACGCCCTACAGCTGGCTGCGGAAATAGAATCACCCGAGCTGTGTGTAAAGATTGAGAGCATACTGGACCGCCGGGGGCAAAAGGCTTCCCGTGTGGTGGAATTTGCTCATCGGGACTGCGCAGACCGATGCCTGCGGCTGGAGAATATGCTGGCGATGTGGCATCTTACCGGTGCGCTGAATTGGGAGAAATGCTTCGGGGAACTGTCCACGGCAGAGGCGGAATTGCGTGAAGACCCCGCCGGAATCTATGGCGTAATGGATGCTTCATCCCGTGGAGAAGTAAGGCGCGCTGTGGCTGAGATTTCCCAGGACCTGCAGGTGGACGAACTCAGCGTGGAGCGCTATGCATTGCGCTTGGCCCGTGAGGCCGTACAGGCGCATGGGCTTCATGATCCCCGCGCCGGCGTGTGCTGGTATCTTCTGGAAGATGAAGGTAGAAGAGCCCTCTGCGGCGCCCTTGGCTGCAAGTGCCGCCTTCGACGCCGCGTTCCGGATGGAAATGGTACAAAAACCGCATTGATGATGACGGGTGTGGTCGCCTTTGCCCTGGTCATCATTTATGCGGCCATGGATCGAAAGCTGCTGGCGGTCTATGCGCTGCCGCTTGCATGGGTGGCGGCCATGCGCTTAATCAGCAGGTTCTATCCGCGCTGGGTGAAGCCAAACCGCATCGTAAAGCTCGCGTTGGATGCGGTTCCGGACGGCGCACGCACCCTGGTGGTGTTTCCGGTTTTGCTCAGCAGTGCCGAAAGGACCGGCAATATGGTGGAGCATATGGAGGCGCTGGGCTGCCTGGAGCGGGATGAAAACATTGATTTCCTGCTCCTTGGGGATTTTCGGGATGCAAACGCAGAGCATATGCCGGAGGATGCGGAGATCCTTTCGGCAGCCCGACGGGGCATGGAACGCTTGAACGCAAGCGCCGGCAGGAAGAAGTATTTCTACCTGCACCGTGGGCGCAGCTTCCGGGAACGGGACGGAATCTGGATGGGCGAAAACCGCAAGCGCGGTGCATTGACGGCTCTGAACCGCCTGCTGCTGATGCGGGAGGGGGCGGGGAGGTGTTTTTCTGCGGAAGGCGATTCTGCTGTGGAGCTGGCAGGGCGCTATCGGTACGTGGTTACGCTGGATGCGGACACCGAGTTCCTGCCCGGAGATCTTCACCGGCTGATCGGCGCTATGCATCATCCGCTGAACCGTTCGTGCATGGTGAACGGCAGGCGGCGCGGCTATGCCGTGCTGCAGCCCAACATGCAGCTGATGGCGGAAGCCTGTTCGAACGCCTATACAAGATTGACCTTCGGGAAGGGTGGAATGGATAGCTATCCGGTATCCGTCTCGGATTTTTACCAGGATATGACCGGATGGGGGAACTTTGCCGGGAAGGGGATCTATGATGTGCGTGCCTTTGCCGAAGCCACCGAGGATATATTGCAGGATGATGCAATTCTCAGTCATGATCTGATTGAGGGGATTCTTGCAGGCGCGGGATATCTGAACGATGTGCACTTCTATGATGGATGCCCGGATAGCCTGGAAGGCGAGCTTTCCCGCCTGCACCGCTGGACCCGGGGCGACTGGCAGCTGCTGCCGGTCATCCTATCCGGATTGCATATACGCTTTGTGGACCGCATGAAGATGATAGGGAATCTGCTGCGCAGTCTGTATGCGCCGACCCTGCTGGGACTCTTGATTCATGCTGTGTGGCTGGATGCGCCGCTGGCGTTTGCACTGGGGCTGGTGCTCAGCTTTCAAGAACCCATCCTGCAGCTGCCACGTCTGCGCAAACCTGCATGGAAGGCTGCACTTTTGAGGCTCGCTGTGTTGCCTGCCGAAGCGGCATGCATGCTGGACGCCATTTTGCGTACCCTGTGGCGGTTGGTAGTTTCCCAAAAGCATTTGATGGAATGGGTACCTGCGGCGGATGCAGGCAGGGATGGGCGCAGAAGCCATGTGCCCGGAAGCATTGCTGCATTGCTGCTTCTGCCGGGGATGCTCAGGCCGTTCTGGATCCCTGCCGTACTGGCGCTGGCTGCGTTGTTTTTTGTGGGCGCACGCTGGGCAAGGGATCTGGCGGGGGAGCCTGCGGATCAATCCAGCGCATTGAATGGGGAACAGGTTGCTTTGATTCTGGACCTGGCGAAGCGTACGTGGAGCTTCTTTGAAAAATATGTGCCGGAGGATGGCTGCGGCCTGCCGCCGGACAATGTACAGCTGGATCCTCCTGTGGGAGAGGCCAGGCGCACATCTCCCACCAACATCGGCTTGTACCTGATGAGCTGCATTTCTGCGCAGGAACTGGGATTCCTGGATGAGGATACCATGCTTCGGCGCATCGCAAACAGTGTGCGCACCCTGGAAGCATTGGAAAAATGGAATGGGCAGCTCTACAACTGGTATGACATCAATGATCTTTCTCCGCTGCGGCCCAGGTATGTGTCCAGCGTGGACAGCGGAAACCTGGCGGGCGCGCTGCTGCTTTGCGCCGCCGTGGTCAGGAATGTGGACGAAAGCCTTTCCCTGCGCCTGCGTGTCCTGGCGGAAGATATGAATCTTGCGGCGCTGTATGATTCGGAGCGCAAGCTGTTTTGCATCGGCATGGATGTGCAGGGCGGACGCATGAGTGAATCCCATTACGATCTGTATGCCTCTGAAGCGCGCATCCTGAGCTATACGGCCATGATGCTGGGCCAGGTACCCACGGAGCATTGGAAACACCTTTCCCGCGCAGGCGTTCGGCTGGGGCGTGAACAGGCGCTTGTTTCCTGGAGCGGAACCATGTTCGAATACCTGATGCCGGAACTGCTGCTTGTGAGCTTGCCCAATACCCTTGCCGGGCAGAGCAGGAGAGGCGCCGTCGCCTACCAGATGGCATGGGGAAGGCGGCTGGAACGGCCGTGGGGCGTATCCGAATCCGGGTATTACGCCTTTGACCTGCACCTGAATTACCAGTACCGTGCATTCGGCCTCCGGGATTTGGCCATGAGCGGAAATGCGGTGCAGGATGTGGTCGCACCCTATGCAGCGGCGTTGGCACTTGTGGAGAACCCTGCAGCGGCTGCGGATAACCTGCGGCGCATGTGCGAAATGGGCTGGAGCGGGGAACTGGGCCTGTATGAAGCCGCCGATTACCTGCATATGGAGGGCGTACAGCGGCCCCACATCGTGCGCAGCTATATGGCCCATCATCAGGGCATGACCCTGTGCGCCCTGTGCAATGCGCTGCGGGGCAATGTGCTCTCGAAGCGTTTTATGGAAATACCCCAAGCCAGGGCGCTTCGCCTGCTTCTTCAGGAAAAGGAGGCGGGGAAGCTGCCGCGAAGAGACAGAACGGAGTGCATGCTGTCCAGTGGCATGCGTGAACACAATGATGCGGGCTTTACGCGCATGGCAAAACGACAGGAATTTGCTGTTGAAGCACACCTGCTTTTCGGGGGCGGCAGCACAGTTCTGGTCAATGACCGGGGCGGTGCGTATGCCTGGAGGAAGAATATACAGTTGAACCGTTTTTCGGGAGACCTGCTCAGCCGGCATGAGGGCATGTATATACACCTTGAGGATTTGAAAACCGGAGAAAAGACGGTTCTGGGGAATGGGGGACGCATGCTTTTCGAACCGGGCTGCGTCCTGTGCAGGCAGGACTTCGGCTCAGTTCGGGTGCAGATGCGTACGCTTGTTTCCCCGGAGGATGGTTGCATCTACCAGAGCCTGGATGCAGAAAATACCGGCGATGCTGAGGTAGAACTGGCTGTTTGCGGCTGTATGTCCGTCGCGTTGGCGCCGGAAAATGATATGCGTGCCCATCCTGTGTTCCAGAACCTGTTCATTGAAAGTGAATGCCTGGGTGAGGGCATTCTCGTGTTCCGGCGCAGGCGGCGGGATGGAAAGGAAGCGCTGCCGGAGATGGTGTATCTCATTTCCGGCACCGGAGATGTTGAATTTGAAACGGATTACGAAAGGCTGACGGGACGGACGGGCTCCATCGGCTCGCCTGGGGGAATACGGGAACTGACAGGATCGCAGGGCTGCGTGCTCAATCCCTGCGGCGCATTGCGCACCCGGCTGCATCTGAAGGAATCGGAGCGCATAAGTCTGCATTTTGCACTGGCGCTGGTTTTGCCGGAAGAACGGGATGCGCGTATAGAACAAATGAGGAGAGCGGACATGCCTGAACGTGCGCTGCAGCTCAGCTCCACTCAGATGCAGGCTGTGCTGGGCCATGCGGGCATCGACGGCAGGCATTACCGTATGTTCCAGCGGGTCAGCATGCTGCTGTTCGATGCAAAGCTCAGGAAAACGGTGCTGGAAGGCGATGGCGTATGCGAGGCCGTGCCCCGCAGTCTGATGTGGAAAGCCGGAATTTCCGGCGATTTGCCCATCCTTCTGGTGGAATTCGATGAAAAAAGCATGGATTGTGTGCGGGAAGGTATGCGCTTGCATGCTTTTTGGAGATTGATGGGCGTGCATGTGGATTTGGTGCTTATCAATATTCACGGCAGCGATTACCTCCAGGCTGCTCGGGGAACGGTGGGCGATCTGCTCGCTTCCAGCCACCTGAACGGACAGATCCATGCGCCGGGCGGCGCCCATGTGCTGGAGATACAAAACCTGGAGGAAGAAACCTATCGTGCAATTTGCAGAGCTGCGGTTATCCGCCTGCGGGGGCGTGAGGACGCTGTTGCGCAGCTGCGGTCCGCGCTGGATGGAACTCTGCTTCGGGAGACGGAAGGTTGGGCTGCAATGCAATCCGCTGCAATGCAGCTGCCGGCAGATTTGAAATACTTCAATGGCTACGGTGGCTTTGACGGCAAGGCTTACCGGATGCTGGTGAAGAAGGACCTGCTTCCGCCCGCACCCTGGAGCAATGTTCTGGCCTCTGAACACGCCGGCGCGGTGGTCACGGAGCGGGGCGGCGGCTTTGCCTGGCATATGAACAGCCGCAGCGGCCGACTTACGCCCTTTGCAAATGATGTGCTGCACGAAGGCTGGGGCTGGATGTTTTACCTGGTGGATGAAGGGGAGGATACCTGGATTCGATTGCTGCCGGGGGATATTCCCATGACGGATTTCATCGTAAGCCATCAGCCGGGGCGAAGCAGCTGGCAGGGACGGGCCGGTGAACTGGCTTTTGAAGTACAGATGCATGCGCAGAAGAGAGGCGTACAATTCGAACTGCACATCCGGAACGAAGGAAAATATACAAAGCACCTGCGTCTGGCGGGCTTCGTGGATTGGTTGATGGGTACGGACAGTACGGATACAGGCCTCTTGCGCAGCTGGTCCCATCATGGCGCATGCTTTGCCTCCGGCGCTATGGAGGGTGTGGGCTGCTTCGCCTGCGATGATCCCCGCGCCCGAACCGGCTGCGATCGGATGACGCTCTTTTCCGGAGGCGATATGATGAAACCGCACGGCCTGGACATGCTGGATTTGTCCCAGGGAGGATGGACATTGCACCTGCCTGTGAATCTGAAACAGGGCGAACAGCACCGGTGCAGATTCCTGCTGGGCTGCGGAATGGATACGGAAGCGGCATATGGGCTGGCGCGGGATTTTCGTTCCGGAGAATCGCTGCGGCGCAGCAGCGATGATTGGGAGGAACGGCTGAACAGGCTGCGCATCCATACCCCTGATACTGCGGTAAACCTGCTGGCCAACGGCTTTTTACAGGCGCAAACCCTCAACGGACGCATCCGCGCCAGAACAGGGCTCTACCAGCCTGGCGGCGCATTCGGCTTCCGGGATCAGCTACAGGATATGCTGGCCATGGTTCACTATGAGCCGCAGCTGGTGCGCAGGCACCTATTGTATTGTGCGTCCCGTCAGTTTGAAGCGGGAGATGTACTCCACTGGTGGCATGAACCCTATTCGGGTGTGCGCACACGGATCCGGGATGATCTGCTCTTCCTGCCCTATGTGACGGCGAATTACGTGCGGATTACCGGGGATGAAAGCGTGTTGTGGGAGGGCGCGCCCTTTCTGGAGGATACCGGGATACCCGAGGGACGGGAGGATATTTACGCTCCCATGAAGCCTTCGGCGCATGTTGCGACGCTGCACGAGCATTGCATGCGCGCCTTCCGGCGTGCCGCGCAAACGGGCGCGCATGGGCTTTGCCTAATGGGCGCGGGGGACTGGAACGATGGTATGAACCGCGTGGGCATTGAGGGAAGGGGAGAGAGTGTTTGGCTGAGTGAATTCCTGGCAGCCTGCGCGGCGGAATATGCACAAGTCGCCCCCAATGCGGAGGACAGAGCCTGGCTCATGGGCCTGAATGAACAGATGATTGCTGCGCTTGAAGAAAACGCCTGGGATGGCGCATGGTATCTGCGCGCCTACACCGATGAAGGAATGCAGCTGGGCGGACATGAATGCGAATGCTGCCGGATTGACTTGATCTCCCAGGCCTGGGCTGTGCTGTCAGGATTGGATAAACAACGCTGCAGCAGCGCCGTGGATGCGGCATGGGAACAGTTGGCGGATGAAAAACTGAAGCTGATACGCCTGCTTACACCACCCTTTGATGCAGATGTATACGATCCGGGCTATATCGCCGCCTATCCGAATGGGATACGCGAAAACGGCGCCCAATACACCCATGCAGCCTGCTGGATGCTGATTGCACTGGCGGAGATGGGAGATGTGGAGCGTGCACACCGCGCATTGCAGATGCTGCTTCCGGTGAACCATGCGTCAACACGTGCAGATGCAGACGTCTATCGGGTGGAACCTTATGTGATGGCCGCGGATGTTTACACCAATCCCAAACATGAAGGCCGGGGCGGATGGACATGGTATACGGGCTCGGCGGCATGGATGCTGCTGGCCATACTCAAACTCCTGGGCTATGAACGGGAAGGAAACCGGGTTCGACTGAATGCGCTGCTTGGAGATTGGGAAGAGGTTCAGCTTGAACTCAAGTGGGGATTGAGCCGGTATTGCCTCATATGCCGCAGGGATGCGCAGTGCGTATCGCTGGACGGTGAAACGCTTGAAGGGGATTGGATTTGCCTTGCGGATGACGGACGGGAGCATACCGCCATTTTCCCGGCCCGGAAGGCGGGTGTACAAAACCAAAATAAAAACGATATATTTAAGTGTATATACACATAGATATAACAATGCCGTGCTATAATCCCTTCATCTCAAAACGGGGGTGCTTTAAATTGAAAGCATGGCTTAAGAAAGCATACAAAAGATATATCATTGATGCACTGTCTGCGATGGGTATGGGTCTGTTCGCTTCGCTGATCATCGGCCTGATCCTGTCGCAGCTTTCGCAGATTTCCTTCCTGAAGTTCCTTGCGCCCTATGCAGCTGTTGTGGGTGCTTCCTCGCCCGTGGTGGGCGCGGCCATCGGCGTTGCGATCGGCTATGGATTGAAAGTGGTTCCGCTGGCCATCTTTTCCTGTGCAGCAGCGGGCGCATTCGGTTACCAGATGAGCGGTCCCATCGGCGCATACCTCGCTGCGGTTGTGAGCGCAGAGCTGGGCGGCCTGGTGGCGGGCAAGACGAAGATTGATATCATTGTGGTGCCCACCGTGGTCATCGTGGCCGGCGGTTTGGTGACCAGCCTTACGGCTTCCGCCATCACCGCCGGAATCGCAGCCCTGCAGCGCTTCCTGGAATCTGCAACCACCCTGCAGCCCATTCCCATGGGCATTATCATTTCTGTGATGTTTGGCCTGGCGCTCACCGCACCCATTTCCAGTGCGGCGCTGGCGGCCATGGTTTTCACTGTGCCCGAGGGCAATACCATGGGTCTTGGCCTCATGCTGGCGGCCGGTGCTGCGACCGTGGGCTGCTGCTGCCAGATGGTGGGCTTTGCGGTTTCCAGCTATCGTGAAAATGGATTCTCCGGCCTGATCGCTCAGGGACTGGGCACCTCCATGCTGCAGGTGGGCAACATCCTGCGCAGCCCTGCCATCCTGGTCCCGCCGACCCTGACCTCCGCCATCCTCGGCCCTCTGGCGACCACCATCTTCCAGATGAAGAATGTGGGCTCCGCCGCAGGCATGGGCACTTCCGGCCTGGTGGGCCAGTTCGGAACCTGGTCGGCCATGGCGGGAGAGAGCGGCGTGCTGGTGAAGATACTGCTGCTGCACATCATCCTTCCTGCAGCGCTGTCGCTGCTGATCAGCGAAATCATGCGCAGGAAAAACTGGATCAAGTTCGGCGCTGCCAAGCTGGATGTATGAGCAAAAAGAAGAGCTTTCCGAGGAAAGCTCTTCTTTTTGTATTATTTGTTTTCCTTGAAGCCTTCGCCGTAGGTATCGTGGGCCTTATTGGAGATCATAAAGGCCCTGGGATCCACGGAGAATACGATGCGGCGCAGGCGCATGGTTTCCAGGCGGCTCACTGCGCACAGCAGAACCCGCTTGGGAGTCTGGCTGTACATGCCCATGCCGTCCAACCCGGTTACGCCGCGGTCCAGTTCGTCCATGATGCGGCGGGCAATTTCATCGCTCTTGTCGGAGATGATGAAGAAGGAATGGGCGGAATTGGGACCTTCCAGAACAAAGTCGATCACCACGTTGCAGATCAGGATGCAGAGCATGGCATACAGCGCGCACATCATGTCAAACACGAAGGCAGACGCCAGAATGACCAGGCCGTCGATGATGAAGATGCCCCAGCTGACGCGTACCATGGGAACCATCCGGTGGATGAGGCTCGCCAGCATATCCGTTCCGCCGGTGGTGGCGCTGCCGCGCAGGATCAGGCCGAAGCCGATGCCGCAGAACAGGCCGCCGTAGACCGTGGCCAGCCACACATCCTGCACCGGGATACTGATTCGAAGCGTATCCAACAGCAGCGAAAAGAGGAAGGTGGTGATCAGGGAACGCACGCCGAAGCGTATGCCCAGGGATTTCATGGATACCAGGAACAGGGGAATGTTCAGAACCAGGGCGATGGTACCGATGGGCCAACCGGTTCCGCTGTTGATTAGCTGTGCAATGCCTGTGAAGCCGCCGGCCGCGATGTTGTTGGGAACCAGAAATGCGTTGTAGGCAAAGGTGCTGAACAGCAGACCCAACAGGATCATCAATGCGTTTTTTGTTTCACCTTTAAAGAATTTGGTCATACAGACCTCCGTATTCAAAATAATCGAACAGGATCATTATAACACAATTCCCGCTTTTCATCAAATCATGCACCCATGTGCAGCAAAAATCATAATGATGATTGCCGGGTACGCCAATCCGGCGAAGGAGGGAAAGGTATGACATACCGCCGTATGCCGCTGTATCCGCCCGGATGTGATCCGGGAAGCTCGCTGCGCGTGCCACTGTTTGATAATTGCGATCGATGCAAGCCGAGGGAGGAGTGCCAGTGCGTGCGCATAGGAAACCCGTCCTGTCCCGGGGAATATGCGGATGTGGAATTGTGCGTGGATGAATGCGGAAACCTGAGTATTTGCATAAAGCGTCCGCCGAAGCCCTGCGCTCCGGCAAGATGCAAACCCAGGCACCGCTGTGATTGCCCACCCTGGTACAGATAGAAAAGAACCGGCGCCGAAAGGCGCCGGTCAACCGTTCAGTTTTATTGATCCTTGGCCCAGCCGTGGCTGCGTCCAACGGCCCGCTGCCACTGGCGGAGCAAGCGCTCACGCTCTGCCTTATCCATTTCAGGGTGGAACTGCCGGTCCGGCTGGGGGAGGGCTGCGAGCTCCCGGTCGTTCCACAGCCCGACGGCACGGCCGGCCAGCATGGCGGCACCCATGGCAGTGGTTTCAACGGTGCGGGGACGCAGTACGTTTACGCCGAGGATGTCACTCTGGAACTGCATCAGGAAATTGTTTGCGCTGGCGCCGCCGTCCACCCGCAATACGGTGGAACGGATACCGGAATCGGAGGTCATGGCATTGATTACGTCAGCGGACTGGTAAGCGATGGATTCCAGCGCGGCACGAACCATATGCGCGCGGCCGGTGCCGCGGGTCAGACCTACAATGGTGCCGCGGCTGTACATATCCCAATAGGGTGCACCCAGGCCGGTGAAGGCGGGCACAAAGTATACATTGCCGTTGCCCTTTACGGATAAGGCAACCGCCTCGGTTTCTGCGGCTGTGCGCACCAGCTGCATTTCATCACGCAGCCATTGCACAACGGCGCCGCCCACGAATACGCTGCCCTCAAGGGCGTAGCTGGTTTTGCCGTCCAGTCTCCAGCCGATGGTGGTGACCAGATTGTTCTGGGATTTCACGGGCGTGGCGCCGGTATTCATCAGCACGAAGCAGCCGGTGCCATAGGTGTTTTTGCACATGCCGGGTTCGAAGCAACCCTGGCCGAACAGTGCTGCATGCTGGTCGCCGGCCAGTGCGGCGATGGGAATCTCCCGGCCGAGGATGGACTTATCCAGCATGCCCACCACCTGGGAGCTATCCACAACGTCCGGCAGCAGGGCTTCGGGGATGTTCATGGAGCGCAGCAGCATTTCATCCCATTTTTGCTCGTGGATGTTGTAGAGCATGGTTCGCGAGGCGTTGGTTGCATCGGTGACGTGTACATGGCGGGGGGTCAGGTTCCAGGTGAGGAAGCTGTCCACCGTGCCGAAGCAGAGTTCGCCGCGCACGGCGCGTTCGCGGGAGCCGGGAATGCTGTCCAGCATCCATTGGAGCTTTGTGCCGGAGAAGTAGGCGTCGGGTACCAGGCCGGTGCGGTCCCGCAGCAGGTTGCCAAGACCATCGTTCTTGAGCCGTTCCACCAGCGGCGCGGTGCGGCGGCACTGCCATACGATGGCGTTGCACAGGGGCTTGCCCGTGGCTTTTTCCCAAAGGAGCGTGGTTTCCCGCTGGTTGGCGATGCCTATAGCGGCTATGTCGCCTGCGTCGATGCCCGCCTTTTCCACGGCAATTCTCAGGGCGTCCACCTGGCTCTTCAGGATGTCCTCGGGACGATGCTCTACCCAGCCGGGCTGGGGATAGATTTGCTCAAATTCGATGCTGTGGGCCGCGACGACGTTTGCCTGTTCATCGAAGATGACGGCGCGGGAACTGGTGGTTCCCTGGTCCAGGGCGATGGTATATTTCATGTTTACAGCCTCCATGTCAGGATAAAGGAAATCCGCCGCAGCCTGCGAAATACTTCGCGAGACCGGCGACGGATGTCTTCGGCCGGGGACGGCCGGGTATTCTGTTTTAACCGATGGTGCCGGAAGCTACGGGAGCTTCACCCACAGCGGGAACAGCTTCGATTACGGGTGCGGCTTCAACCACGGGCGCTTCGGTGATGGCGCCGTTGTTGTCCAGATCCGGGATGTCTGCTTCCACCTGGGGCAGGGCGGTGGGCTCTGCGGTGATTTCAGCCTCGATTACAGCTTCGGGAGCAGCAGTTTCCTCAGCGGGCATGGCTTCGCGCATTACATAACCGAAGCACAGTACATCGGATGCAGAGGAATCACCCAGCATCTCGTGAGCCTTGGTTACAACGGCGTTTTCGCCGGTGATGAAGTAGTGGAAGTTCAGGCCGATGACCACGATCAGCAGAACCAGGATGAGACCGAGGATGATCTTGAAGACGCCGATCAGGTGATGGCCGAAGGAGCGGCGGGGCTCGTCCTCGTCGTCGTCATCATCGTAGTCGTCATCGTATTCATCGTCGTCATCATCGTCGCCGTAGTCATCGTCGTCTTCGTCATCGTCGTACTCATCATACTCGTCGTCTTCGTCGTCGTCGAAGTCTTCATCGTCTTCATCTTCGTCGTCGAAGTCGTCTTCTTCATCTTCATCTTCGTCCTTGGCGCGCTTTCTGCCGAAGAGACCGCGGCGGGGCTTCTTTTCGACGATTTCTTCATCCTCGTCGTCTTCATCCTCGTCGTCAGGGTCTTCTTCCTCGCCATCCACGTCGAAGAGAGCCTTTTCAGCGGCTTCCTGCACGTCGCGCATGCTCACGGGGGTGAACTCGCGGGTGGGTTCATCGACGGTTTCGGTCACTTCCTCAGCGGTGGTTTCCACGATGAGGTCAGTCTCCGGTGCATCTTCGAAAGCAGCCATATCCACGGGGGCCGGCTTTACTTCAAGATCGGTAAACAGCGGCTCAACCGGTGCGGCTGCTGCCTTGGCCAGGGCTTCCTCTTCGGCCTTGCGGGCAGCTTCCTCGGCGGCGAGGCGCATGGCGAGCTCGCGGCGCTCGCGGCGGGACATGCCGCTGGTTTCGATCACGTCTGCCGGTGCAGCGGTTTCGTTGGCCAGCTTGTTCATTTCATCCATCTTGCCTTGTCCTCCTTCGGGCCTGATCTGAATCTCGGGGGAGAAGTCATCATAGATTTCTTCGTCCTCTTCAATGCGGCGGGCCTTATTCTTGCGGACTCTGGAGAAGAAGCCCTTGCGGACAGGTGCTTCGTCCTCTTCGATTTCTTCGAGGTCTTCATCGTCCTCGTCATCGAAATCCGCGTCTTCCAGTTCTTCGTCATCCTCGTCGAATTCTTCATCTTCATCGACGCGGGTAACGAACAGGTTTACGAACTTCTTGAAGCCGCCTTTGCGGGGAGCATCGTCTTCCTCGTCGAAGTCCTCCTCGTCGAAATCTTCGTCATCGAAATCCTCGTCGTCGAAGTCCTCGTCGTCAAGGTCATCGAAATCGGAATCATCGAAGTCCTCATCTTCATCCACGATGCTGGGGGCAGCCTTGCGGGCGGGACGGGGGAGATCGTCAATATCCTCGATATCTTCAACGGGAGCGATTTCATCCTCGTCATCTTCCGCATCGGGCTGCACATTGCGGCGCAGGCTGAAGCGGGGCTTGGCGGGAGCGGGGGCTTCCTCTTTGAAATCCTCATCCAGGTCTTCCAGGCCTTCGGCTTCCAGCTCGGCGAGCTCTTCGTCGGTCAGGTCCTCCAGATCCAGATCCTCCAGTTCGTCGTCCTTCTGGCGGCGGGAAGCCATATTGGACTTCATGCCGTTGAAGAAGCGAATGAAGGAATCGAAGGGATTGGGATTGGCAAGCTCCTCCTCGGCTTCCTCATCGTAATCCATGTCGTCCTCATAGGCCTCATAGTTCTCTTCGATGGCCTCTTCAAAGGCGTCCATGGGTGCAGCCTTGGTTTCCACATCCAGTTCATCCTGAACATCGTTGATGGGAGCCTGCTCCGCAGCAACGGGTTCGGGCCTGGCCTTCTGCTGGGCAACCTGACGCTCCAGGCGTTCCTCAACGGAATTCTTTACCGGCTGGGGAGCGCTGCGGGCACGCTTATATTCTTCGTGCCTTCTGCGAAGCTCAAAATAATCCAGTTCGGGGCTGTTGTCTCGGGTTTTACTCATAGCGTGACCGCCTCTCATTGTACCTAAGCAAAATATACCGCATAAGGACATAGCTAGCCTCATGGTATGTTTATACACATTCATTATAACACAATCTGAAATTCTGACAAGGGTCGTGCTGAAGATAACCAAAAATATTTACTTGTCGGTCCCAAAGTGGCCCAACAGGTCAAGTTTTGCATACAATTCCACCGTATTTCAGGGAAAGGAGGGCCAGATATGGAAAATCCGAGGAAAATTCTGGTCAGGGCACAGCTCAGCAGGCGGTTCAGAACCACATTCAAAGCATCCCCTGAACAGGTGGCGGCAGAGAGAATGCCCGCAGCGGAACCGGTTCATCGTTCCAGTCATGCCGGTTACAGCGCGCTCATGCGCAGCCATGACCGCATGCGCACCCGGCACATCAGCGGGCAAGGCGGGAAAAACGGCGCATAGAATGGGAGCATAAGGTTTTGAAGGGGGAATGAACCATGATGCGAAATGATTACCGACGGGCGCTGATCCTGCTGCGCGGAAACGCGCCGGGCTATTCCGGACATGTTCGTTTGGAACGGCGAACCCTGATGGGCAGTATGTATTTCCAGGCGCAGGCCCCGACAGAATGCGCCGGCCTACGGGCAGCGCTGGTGGGCAGCGGCCGGGACAGCTATTTTGCCTGCGCCCTGGGAGAACTGACCCGGGACAGCCGCGGCCAGGCGGTGCTGGCCTACAGCTTTGATCCCCGAAACATTTGCGGACATGAGCTGGAGGATTACCAGCTGATCGTACTGACCTGTGCATCCGATGAAAACTGCGAAATCCTGCTCTACGGGAATGTGTGCGGGCATGCGCAGCTCAACTGGGAGCGGGTGCGGACTGCGGTTTGCGGATTGTATACGGATGGAATTGCGCGCAGTTCCGTGCCGGAGGAGGATACCCCTGCGATAAACGAGGATGCTGAAAAGCAGATTCAGGAGGAAATCGAGGAGCTGAACGAAGAGATCGAGGACGCCCGGGAGGAAGGGCAGGATATCCAGACAGAAATCGCAGAAGAACTGGAGGACGGAATCCGGGAGGCGCCGGAGATTCTGAGTGACAGCGGTCAAACTGCAGGCGAACTGCTGGAGTTGGATATCGACTTGCCCTGGCCGGGAGATGCGGAGCCGCTGCGCACATTGTTCATGTATTCGCCGCCGCTTGAAAATCCGCCGGATGGGGAGTATGTTTACATTGCCGCGCCCATGCCGGAGGAATCCGGTTTTCCCTATGTGGCGGTCGGAATCCTTGTGGAGAACGGAGAACCGGTGTCGGTGCGCTATGCATTGCCGTCACGCTGGTCGGCCGAACCGCCCGCAGGATTGGAGGAATATGCCTGGGTAGGCAGCGGAAATGCCGGCTGGTGGCTATCGGAACAGGAGATTCAGCCGGATGGGGCCATATAAGCGCACAATAATTGAAGGAATTCTTTGGAACATTCGTCTTTTTTAATTGAATTAACGTATGCAGCTTGCAAAGATTCACGGAATCTGCTAAAATAATCGGCATCAATAAGAAAAAGAGGGTATTGCAATGTCTAAGCTCACCATGGATAAACTGGTTGCCCTGTGCAAGAACCGCGGCTTCATTTTCGCTGGTTCCGAAATCTACGGCGGCCTGGCAAACACCTGGGACTACGGCCCGCTGGGTGTGGAGTACAAGAACAACATCAAGAAGGCTTGGTGGCAGAAGTTCGTTCAGGAATCTCCCTACAACACCGGTCTGGATTGCGCAATCCTGATGAACCGCGAAGTATGGGTGGCCTCCGGCCACGTCGGCGGCTTCAGCGATCCGCTGATGGACTGCAAGGCCTGTAAGGCCCGCCACCGCGCAGATAAGCTCATCGAAGAATACACCAAGGGCGAACTCACCGGCGACGGCTGGACCAATGCCGAGCTGGAAGCCTACATCGCCGAGCATGATGATCTGGTTTGCCCCACCTGCGGCAAGAAGGATTTCACCGGCATCCGTCAGTTCAACCTGATGTTCAAGACCCATCAGGGCGTCAACGAAGATTCCGCCGCAGAAATCTATCTGCGTCCCGAAACCGCTCAGGGTATCTTCGTAAACTTCCTGAACACCATGCGTACCACCCGAAAGAAGCTGCCGGCCGGTATCTGCCAGATCGGTAAGTCCTTCCGCAACGAAATCACTCCCGGTAACTTCATCTTCCGCGTGCGTGAATTCGAACAGATGGAACTGGAATTCTTCTGCAAGCCCGGCGAGGACCTGGAATGGTTCAACTACTGGCGTGGCTTCTGCCGCGACTGGCTGCTCTCCCTCGGCATGAAGGAAGAGAACCTGCGCCTGCGCGATCATGAGCCCGAGAAGCTGGCCTTCTACTCCAAGGCAACCACTGACTTCGAGTACCTGTTCCCCTTCGGCTGGGGCGAACTGTGGGGCGTGGCAGACCGTACCGACTACGACCTCAAACAGCACACCGATCATTCCGGCAAGAACATGGAATACATGGATCCGGTGACCAACGAAAAGTTCATCCCCTACTGTGTTGAGCCCTCCGTTGGCGTGGACCGTCTGGTTCTGGCCTTCCTGTGCGACGCCTATGACGAGGAAGAACTCGAAGGCGGCGACGTACGTACCGTTCTGCGCCTGCATCCGGCACTGGCTCCCTTCAAGGTAGCTGTAATGCCTCTGCAGAAGAACAAGCTGGGCGATCAGGCCAAGGAGCTGTATGCACAGCTGTCCAAGAAGTTCCGCTGCGATTACGACGAGACCGGCTCCATCGGCAAGCGTTATCGCCGTCAGGACGAAATCGGCACCCCCTACTGCATCTGCGTTGACTTCGACACCGCCGAAACCGGCAATGTCACCGTTCGCGACCGCGACACCATGCAGCAGGAAGTTGTTGCCATTTCCGAACTGAACGCCTGGCTGGAAAAGAAGCTGGAGTTCTAAGGAATAATCATTGTCCCTGTCTGTTTTCGGACAGGGACAATTCTTTTATACGAGGAGGTGGATGGGATGCGCAGGATATGCATGCTGCTGCTGGTCTTTGTGCTGCTTCTGGGCTGCGCTGCTGCGGAGACTTCCGCATATGATCTTGCCCTGGAGCTGGCTGAGGTTTTCGACCATGTTTCCGATGTGCGGGAGGCGCCCCTGGATTTACAAAAGAATCGCGCAATATGGAGCGACAGCCGTGCGGATGGAAGGTGTGCGCTGGTTGTGTACAAAGGCGCGGAAGAGGCTGAAGAAGCAGAACTGGCGGACGCCACACGCAATACATCGGTTCGTGCGGTGAAGGAATGCGTTCTTTATCTGGACAGTGATATGGGCGCAGATGCGATTCTGGATTATCAGCTGGCCCTGGCAGAAATTCTGGGGACGAAGCTGGATGAGGAAGAACCGGACTACATCCTGAACGTCAATACGAAGAAGTTTCACTATCCCAGCTGTTCCAGCGTAGAGGATATGAAGGAGACCAACAAGCAGCCCTTCTCCGGAGAGCGGGAAGAGGTGATCGGGCAGGGTTATGTGCCCTGCAAGCGCTGCGATCCATAAAGCACAGAAAGAAGGGTTGGGAGAAATCTCAACCCTTCTTCATAATTTGTTGCCAGCTATGTCACAGCATCTTCCAATATCAGAAGCTTTTTCTAAGGCGTAATTAAAGAAAATTCGATATAATATTTACAATGGATTTTGTATGCGCTGTAAGGAGAGCCTATGTCCAACTCAAGCATTCAAAAAGCAAACCTGTGCAAGTGGGTTTTCATATTGCTCCTTCTGCTGGTTTTGACGGTGGGCGAGGCCTCGGCGGCTGTGACCAACGTATCAGTTGGCAGTTTTTCCGGGGAAAAGATGAACGTATACGTCCGTGCCCTTGTGCCGGGGCGCAGGACGCCCTGGAGATCCATCGGGCACTACGATCTGATGATCGAAGGCGTGATCAGATTCCGGGGTAAAACCTTCAGGAATCCTGTGTTTTCCTATCGCATGGAGGACAGTACCCTGCTCGTGTTCAATGAAGCAGAAACCGGAAAGGCATATCCCCACGGCTCGAGATCGGATTATTACTACGATTGCGATATATACCAGTGCCTCTTTTCCACGGGAAACTACAGCGATGTACAGGCATTTTTGAAGAAGCTGAACAACATCATTTCCTCGTCGGTAAGGTATTCCGGCGGCATCAAGTGCAAGTTCAAAAGCAGCAGCGAATTCGCCCGCTACAGGGCTTCATCCACCAACTGCTTCTACGCGGTGGCGATGTGGTTGAAAGGATTCGGCAATGACAGCCTAATGGAATATTACTACGGCGCGCATAAGGGAAAGTATGCAATCTATACGCCCCAAAACCTGGTGAAAGCATCCAAAGGACGATTTAAACTGAAATATGCCGGATAAAAAAACGCCCCATGAGGGGCGGTCCAATAAAACAGTATACTATTGTTTTCGGGAAACGGCATGATTTCGGTCATGCCGTTTCTCCGTTTTGAATGTCATAGAGTAAATTGGCGGGGAGTATGCCGATATAGTTATAGCTGATCTCCACATCCTGCACTCGGTGTCCGCTGGACTTGTCCGGTGCATGAACATACACGGCATTGACCATATCGTTCAGGACGGCAGGTGTCAGTTTTTCCAGATACAGGTATTTCTTCGCCTGTCGGATAAACCTATCAACATTCTCCGCTTGATCTTCTTGATTCTGTATTTCGT
>JAGBAU010000197.1 GCA_017938785.1 Clostridia bacterium | reverse complement strand
CTTTCTGGAGAAAGCGACTCTGCCCGGAGCCATCGACCGGCTGCAAATGATGGGCGGCGAGTTCTGCGGAAACGCCACCATGTCGCTGGCGGCGCTGCGGGCCTATGAAGAGGGTCTCTCCGAGGGAGAGGAGAAGATCTATCCCCTGGAGATTTCCGGCGCAGCGAAGGTGCTGGACTGTCGCATCGCCTGCCGCGAAAACGGCTATGTGGGCAGCGTGGATATGCCTGTGCCGGAAAGTATCGGTGAGGCGGAGCTGGAGCCCGGGCTGTTTCTGCCCGTGGTGCGCTTTCCCGGTATCGCCCATGTGATTGTGAAGGAGGACAGGATGGATCCTGCGGCCGCCAAGGCGGTAATTCCCCGCTGGTGCAGACAGCTCAGGAGCGATGCACTGGGCATCCTGCTCACCAATCAGGATCTGAACCGCATCCGCCCGCTGGTGTATGTGCGCGAAACCGACAGCAGTGTGTGGGAGAGGGGCTGCGGCAGCGGCACGGCGGCGCTGGGCGCTTACCTTGCCAGCGAAGCCGGTCGGGATGTGCAGGCTTCCGTATCCCAGCCCGGCGGCGTGATTTCCGTGAAGGCGAAGTGGGACGGCGGTGTGACCGGGATTGAAATCACCGGGCGCGTGCAGATTGCCGCCATCGGCGAAGCATTCATCGAATGACCGGGATGAAACCTGAGAAATGAACAGCGTTCACAAAAAACGCTGTTTTTTCTTTCCAGCCTCTTTCTTATAAAAGTAGCGCAAAATTGCTTGACTTTAGCGGCGCAGAGGTCTATCATTAAATACATCAATTCCTGAAACCGAGGTTTTTCAAAATGAGCGAAAACTGTAACCACGATTGTTCCAGCTGCGGCGAAAACTGCCCCAGCCGTGACAAGAAACCGGATTTCCGCGCAAAAGCCAATGCCAACAGCAACGTCAAGAAGGTCATTGGCGTTGTGAGCGGCAAGGGCGGCGTAGGTAAGTCCCTGATCACCAGCCTGATGGCCGTCACCATGCGCCGTCGCGGGCTGAACTCCGCTATCCTGGACGCCGATATCACCGGCCCGTCCATCCCCAAGGCCTTCGGCGTGCACGGCATGCTGGGCGCCACCGAAGAGGGCATCATCCCCGCCCAGAGCACCACGGGTGTGAAGATCGTGTCCCTGAACCTGATGCTTGAAAACGAAACCGACCCTGTCGTATGGCGCGGTCCCGTCATCGCCGGCACTGTAAAGCAGTTCTGGACGGACGTTATGTGGGGCGATGTGGATTTCATGTTCGTCGATATGCCTCCGGGAACCGGCGATGTACCGCTGACCGTGTTCCAGAGCCTGCCGGTGGACGGCATCCTGATCGTCACCTCTCCCCAGGAGCTGGTGGGCATGATCGTCGAAAAGGCCGTGCATATGGCGCAGATGATGAACGTGCCGGTGCTGGGTCTGGTGGAGAACATGTCCTACTTCAAGTGCGATGAGTGCGGCAAGAATCACTACATCTTCGGCCAGAGCCATGTAGAGGATATTGCCCAGCGCAACGGCATTGCCAACATTGCCCAGCTGCCCATGGATCCCACGCTTGCCGCCGCCTGCGACAAGGGCATGATCGAAATGTTCGACGGCCTGTGGCTCGAGCAGATCGCGGACGCACTGCAGGCACTCTGAGTTTTGTAAGCTACGGAGGCCGCCATGAAGTACGAAAAATCCTGCGGCGCAGTGATTTTCCGGAAGGATACGGACGGCTGGAATGTTCTTCTGATCCGCCATGCCCGAGGCAAGCACATCTCCTTCCCCAAGGGCCATATGGAGCCCGGCGAGCTGGAAAGCCATACCGCCGAGCGTGAGGTTCTGGAGGAGACCGGACTCAAGGTAAAGGTGGATCGCCGCTACCGTGCGGAGAACCGCTACAACATTCGAACCGACATTCAGAAGCTGGTTGTAATCTTTGCTGCGGTGACCACCCAGAAGGAAATTACGCCCCAGCCCGAGGAAATCGCTGAAGCCAAGTGGTATCCCGTTGAAGAGGCGCTCGGACGCCTCACCTACGAGCGTGACCGCAAAATCCTGCGCGCAGCGCTTGTGCACGTTGAAAAATACTATGAACACAGAAAGCCGAAGCAGCACGCTCCGGCGTCCCAGGGCCAGCCCGGCTGATGGGGCATCATGAAGACCGCCGGTTCCGTGCAGGAGCCGGCGGTCTGTCATTTGAGGTAAATGCTATGAAACTTGCGATGAATGCTCTGATCAAATATCTTTGCGGCCTTGTGCTGATGGGTGCACTGCTCTTTGTGCCTGCGGGTACGCTTGCATGGGGCAGGGGATGGCTGCTGATGAGCCTGCTGTTCGTGCCCATGCTGGCGCTGGGACTTGTTTTGTTCCTCAAAGCGCCGGAGCTTCTGCGCAAGCGCCTAAACAGCAGGGAAGGAGAGACTGCCCAGAAGAAGGTTGTGGGCTTGGCCGCAATGGTGTTCCTGCTGGGCTTCATCGCGGCGGGACTGGATTTTCGCTTCGGATGGACGCATGTGCCGGGGTGGATTGTGGCGATTGCTTCCGTTTTGTTCCTTGCATCCTACGGCATGTATGCGGAGGTGATGCGCGAAAACGCCTATCTCTCCCGTACCGTTGAGGTGCAGGCGGAACAGAAGGTGATCGATACCGGGCTGTATGGAATCGTGCGCCATCCCATGTACGCGGCGAGCGTGCTGATGTTTATGTCCATGCCGCTGGTACTGGGTTCGTGGGTTTCGCTGCTGGTGTTCCTGGTATATCCCATCCTGATCGTCATGCGCATCCGCAATGAGGAACAGGTGCTGCTGGCGGGGCTGGAAGGCTATGCAGCATACAGAGAAAAAGTAAAATACAGCCTGATTCCCTTCATATGGTAAAAGAAAAACCCACCGTTTGTGTTTGCGGTGGGGTTTCTTTTTAGTCCAGGTATTCGTCAATTTCACTTCGGCCGGGGCGCACGGGAATTTCTTTTTCGCCGAAGATTTCCTCCAGGAAGAAGGGGTTCTTCGCCAGATCCTTCAGGTTTTCTCGGCTGACTACGCTGTTGGTGCCCAGGCAGGCCTTGCAGCGGTAGCCGCATTCCGGGCATACGCAGCCCAGTTCCAGGCCTTCGGACTGGTTCATGTAGGTGCCGCATTCATGGCAGCTGCATCTCATTTTGTTTCATCTCCTATTTATATAGCTTGGCCAGACCGCCCTCCGCGGTTTCGCGGTAGATGTGGCTCAAATCCCGGCCGGTTTCATACATGGTTTCCACCACCATGTCGAAGGATATCTTTCGGGTGGAGGTGAGGAAGTTGGAAATGCGCACGGCGTTGATGGCGCGCATGGCGGCTACGGCGTTGCGCTCAATGCAGGGAATCTGCACAAGTCCGCCGATGGGATCGCAGGTCAGGCCCAGGTGATGCTCGAGGGCGACCTCAGCGGCGTATTCCACCTGGTCGATGCCCATTTCAAACAGCTCAGCCAGTGCGGCGGAGGCCATGGAACAGGCCGTACCGATTTCCGCCTGGCAGCCACATTCCGCGCCGCTGATGCTGGCGTTTTTCTTGACCAGGTTGCCGATGAGTCCTGCTACGGCCAGAGCCTTGAGCACCGTGCGGTCAGGCAGGTTCTTTTCCTCCTGCATGTATTTGAGCACCGCAGGCAGCACGCCGCAGGAACCGCAGGTGGGCGCGGTGACCACAGTGCCGCCGCCGGCGTTCTGCTCGCTGACTGCGAATGCGTAGGCGCATACAATGCGGTTTTCGCGGGTCTCCGGGCGCTCGTCGATGTGACGCTGGTTGTAGAGGAACTGAGCCTTGCGCTCCACGTTCAGCCCGCCGGGCAGGATGCCCGAATGGGTCAGGCCCTCTGTGATGCTCTGGCACATCTGCTTCCAGACATCCAGCAGGAATGTCCAGATTTCCGGCCCTTCGAACTGCTCCACATACTGGCTCAGGCGCAGATTGTGGGCCTTGCAGTATTCGGCGATTTCAGTAAAGTTTCCGTGAATGTAGATGTCCGGCGCTTCCTCGGGAAGCTCGCGGCCCTCGATGCGGATATCACCGCCGCCCACGGAATAGACGCGCATGGAGGCGACAGCTGTACCCTGCTCATCCAATGCCAACAGGTCCATGGTGTTGGGGTGGACGAGGTTGCTGGTTTCCGGATCAAAGACCACTTCGCAGGGCAGGGGAGACAGGGTCTCCCGGATGACCCGGTCGGTGCCGTGTCCGGGACCGGTCTTGGACAGGGAACCGTAGAGGATCACCCGGAAGGAAGCTGCGCCGGGATTTTCGGATTTGAAGATGCGGGCGGCGCGCTCCGGCCCCATGGTGTGGGAACTGGACGGGCCCTTGCCGGCCTTGTAGATATCGCGGATGGATTTCATGTTTCGATTTCCTTTCCGTTGAGCACGGCGTGCGCGAGGGCTTCGCCATGGTATTCGAGCCGGAGGTGGAAGCAGGGAACATCCCGGGTGAGCAGGTCCAGGAACACCTTGTCTCCCTCCCACAGGGGCAGGGAGGTGATTTTCTCCTTGGCCACCCATTCCAGAACGCCCTCGTCGCAGTCGGTGATTTCCCCCGTCCACTGATCGGCGGTGTAGAGGTGCATCACCTCGTCCTCCCACTGGTCGGAGATAAAATCGATCACGCCCCGCTTTTGCCAGCGGGTGAGGGTGAGGCCGGTTTCCTCCCGGACTTCGCGCAGCAGGCATTGATCGGGAGTTTCATTTTCCTCGATGCCGCCGCCCACGCCGATCCACTTGTCATGGTTGGGATCGTTTGCCTTGCGCACGCGGTGCAGCATCAGGTATTGGCCGTTTTGTTCCAG
>JAGBAU010000196.1 GCA_017938785.1 Clostridia bacterium | reverse complement strand
CTGATGACCACCATCGAGGGCGGCAACGCCTTCTATCCGCTGTACATGAGCCTGGTGGGCGCGGGCTTCACCAGCTACTTCGTGCTGCTGGACATCCCCGGCGTATTCATGATCTTTTTGGTGATTCCGCTTCTGATGGCCCGCATCACCGCCACCGGCGCGCGCACGGCGGATATGTTCAAAAACGCCTTCACCAACCCGGTGATCGTGATGCTGCTGGCAGGCCTCATCCTGAACGTCACGGGCGTTGCAAAGCGCTTCACGGCCGCCCCGGCCTTCGCCGCCTATGAAGCGCTGGTGAACACCGCCACCGCGCCCATCGCGCCGCTGATCCTGTTCACCCTGGGCTATTCCTTCTCCATCGGCAGGGAAAACCTGGGCGCGATTTTGAAGACCCTCGCCGTGCGCCTGGTTTTGATGGCCGCCGGCGTGGGCGCAGCCTTCCTGCTCTTCCCCTGGATTCTGCAGGACGAAGCGCTGAAAATCGCCGTGATGCTGTTCCTCATGTGCCCGCCGGCCTTCGCCGCGCCCATTATTCTGGAAAAGCTCTACCGCAGGGACGCCGACGGCGCGTTCTGCTCCACCTACATCTCCGTCCACATGCTCGCCACGGTGATCATCTTCGCCCTGATGGCGGTGCTGGTATAAGACTATGGCAAACATCATCGAAATCCGCGACATCCTCGCCCCGGAGCTGGATGTTTACGCCCGGCTGACCGAGGGCCAGCTGCGCTCCCGCCAGAGGGCCGAAAACGCCATGTTCATCGCCGAGAGCCCCAAGGTGATCGGCCATGCGCTGGACGCAGGCTTTGAACCCCTGTCCCTCCTCATGGAGAAAAAGCATATCGGTGGCCAGGGCGCTGAAATCATCGCCCGCTGCGGCGATATTCCCGTCTACACCGGCGAGAGCGAGCTATTGCAGAAGCTCACCGGCTTCCAGCTGACGCGGGGCATCCTGTGCGCCATGCGCCGCCCGGCGCTGCCCACGGCGCAGCAGGTGTTGAAAAATGCCCGCCGGGTTGCCGTGCTGGAGGGCGTGGTGGACCCCACCAACGTGGGCGCGATCATGCGCAGCGCCGCCGCCCTCAGCATGGACGCGGTGCTGGTCACCCCCACCTGCTGCGATCCGCTGCACCGCCGCGCCGTGCGCGTGAGCATGGGCACGGTGTTCCAGGTGCCCTGGGCGTACATCGGCGAAACCAGCGCCGACTGGCCCGGCAGGGGCATGGAGCTGTTGCGCAAGTTGTCCTTCAAGACCTGCGCCATGGCCCTGAGCGACGACGCCGTATCCATCGATGATCCCGCGCTGATGGCCGAGGAAAAGCTGGCCGTCATCCTGGGCACCGAGGGCGACGGCCTAAACGATACCACCATCGCCGGCTGTGATTACTGCGTATGCATCCCCATGTCCCACGGCGTGGATTCCCTGAACGTAGCCGCCGCCAGCGCCGTAGCCTTCTGGCAGCTGGGCAAACGATAAAAAGAGATGGACCTTCGTCCATCTCCTTTTTTATGTCCGCAGCTCCCAGGCCATATCCCAGAAGCGCAGTTCATGGCGGCTGCAGTTGATGAATATCTCCTCCGCCCGGGCGAGCTCATCCTCCGATGCGCCCTCGCCCAGCCGGTTCGCCAGCTCCATCAGCGTGCGGTTGGTGGCGTCATAATCCTCGGATGCGTATCCCTGTATCCATTCGCCGTAGAAGGGATGCTCCGCCGCGCCGGGCCGCCCGGCCAGCTCCCGGCCGATTTCCCCGTAGCTCCAGGAACAGGCCAGCACCGCCGCCACGATCTCCAGCGCGCTTCCCCGGTGGGCGACGCCCTGCATATAGGCCGTATAGGACAGGTTGTCCAGCGCAGGGCGCACAGCCTGCACCTGCTGCGCCGTGATGCCCAGCCGCTGCATGTAGGCCCGGTGGATGTTCATCTCGCCGTTCAGTATGGCCTCCACGCTCCGGGCGAAGCGCTGCATCACTTCCTCCTCCCCGGCCTTCATCACGCCCGCCGCAAACACCCGTGCATATTCGAACAGGTACAGGTAATCCTGCAGCATGTAATATTGGAATTTCTCCACCGGCAGGCTGCCGTCGCCGACGCCCTGCACGAAGGGATGGTTCAGGCACGCATCCCAAACCTGCGCCGCGGCCCGCCGCAGCCGGGTGCACAAATCCTCCCCGCCGCCGATGAAGCCGCTCCTCAAATCAAACAGGTGGTTCATGGGTCCGCTGCCGCTGCCCAGGTCCAGCATGGCGGCCAGCGCCCCGGAGATATACTCCTTGGCCCGGCCCACCGCATCCGCCAATGCCATGCCCTTCGCCAGGTTGGATGCGATGGCGCTGGACAGGGTGCAGCCGGTGCCGTGGGTGTTGGGATTGTCGATGCGCCGTCCATGGAACCAGCGCGCGCCATCCTTCGTCCAAAGCAAATCGTTTGCATCGTTCAGGGCATGGCCGCCCTTCAGAAGCACCGGGCAGCCGCACTCCCCGTGGATGCGCCGCGCCGCTTCCTCCATATCCTGCACGCTTTTGATCTCCATGCCAGAGATCACCTGCGCCTCGGGGATGTTGGGGGTGACCAGCGCCGCCAGGGGCAGCAGCTTCGTCTTCAGCGCGTCCAGCGCCTCCGCCTGCATCAGCCGGGAGCCGGATGTGGCCACCATCACGGGGTCCACCACGATATTTCGCGCGCCGTACTGCTGCAATTTTTCCGCCGCCGTGCAGATCAATTCCGCCGAGGGTATCATGCCGATCTTCACCGCATCCGGGAAGATATCGGTAAACACCGCGTCCAGCTGGGCGGCGAGGAAATCCGCCGGGCTCTCCAGTATGCCGGTCACGCCGGTGGTATTCTGGGCGGTGAGCGCCGTCACCGCGGTCATGGCGTAAACGCCGTGGGCCGACATGGTTTTGATGTCCGCCTGGATGCCTGCGCCGCCGCTGGAATCGCTGCCGGCGATGGATAGGGCCGTTTTCATGGTTCAAAACTCCTTTCTCAGGTCCACCGCCGGCATGCGGCGGCTCAGTTCAGCTTGTTCTGTATGGACTGCAGCGCGCCGTTTTTCTTCAGCGCAAACACCAGCGCGCCTGCGATGGCGCTGCCCACCGCCGTGGAAATCAGGAAGGGCACGATGTAGGCCGTGAAGCCCACGCTGGCCGCCGAAACACCCATGAAGGCCACTGCCACGGGATAGGCCAGCAAGCCGCCGATGACGCCCGTGCCGAACACCTCGCCCGCCAGGGTCAGGGGCAGGTTCTTGGAATACTTATAGGCCAGGCCGCACAAAAGTGCGCCGCACATACTGCCCGGGAAGGCAAGCAGGCTGCCCAGGCCCAAGAGGTTTCGAATCAGCGCCGCCAGGAAGCCCGCACCCAGGCCGTACCAGGGCCCCAGCAGCACGGCGCAGATCACGTTCACCATGTGCTGCACCGGGGAACACTTGCTGCCGAATACCGGGAAGGAAAACATGCTGCCCACCACGGCCAGCGCGCACAGAAGGCCGGCCACGGTGATGCGAAGGGTATGGTTTCTGCGATTGGAATCCTTGTTCATAATCATTCTCCTTTGTTCAGAAAAGTCAGGCGGCAGGTCGCATGGAAAACAGCCCCCGCCAAAACGGGACCACAGCATGGCAGTTTTCTGCCTGCTGGCCGGTCGAGACTTACTGGTCTCCTCTCACGCCGGAACACGGCTTCCCATCGCTGTTTTCGCATCGCAGGGCGCTCCCCCTCCGATGGGCTCCTTCGAGCTGCCCGCCCTCCCTTCAAACAAAGTCAAATGTCAAACCACTTCAGCGGATGATTTCCTCCGCCATCCCCCGAAGCAGGCGGCATTCCGCCTCAATATCCCGGGCGGCAAATATGCCGGACACCACCGCCGCGCCGGCAACGCCGGTGCCTGCGAGCCGGGCGATGTTATCCCGGTTCACGCCGCCGATGCCCACCACCGGTATCCCAACCGACGCGCATATGCTGCGCAGGGTATCCATGGTCATGGGCTTTGCGTCCGTCTTTGTGGCGCTTCCGAACACCGCGCCGCTGCCCAGGTAATCCGCCCCGGCGGCCTCGGCGGCCCTCGCCTGCTCCACGGTCTTCGCAGTCACGCCCAGGATTCTGTCCGGGCCGATCCTGCGCCGCACATCCATGGCCTGCATATCATCCTGGCCCACATGCACGCCGTCCGCGCCGCTCTCCAGGGCGACGTCCACATTGTCGTTGATGATCAGCTTCACGCCCAGCCGCCTGCACAGCTTCGCCATCTCCTTCGCCTCCGCGAGGAAATCCTCATGGCCCAGCGCCTTCTCCCGCAGCTGCACGCAGGTCGCACCGCCGCGCACGGCCTTCTCCACCTGGTCAAATATGGTCTCCCCGCCCAGCCAGCTCCGGTCGGTCACCGCATAGAGCCGCAGCTCATCCGCAGAAATCCGCATATCTTGCTCCTCCTTCCAGTTGTTCGCCCGTCAGCTTGTACATGGCGTCGATGATGGCATTGCGGTATCCGGCGTTTCCGTCCATGGGCCCGAGCCGCCGGAAAGCGGTCTCACCGCACACCCCCACGGCGCACACCGCCGCCAGCGCCGCATGCAGCTGATCCTGCCCGTTGGCCCCGAGGAACGCCCCCGTGACCGCGGAGAGCATGCAGCCCGCGCCGGTCACGCTGCGCATCATGGGATGGCCGTTGTCCACGAAAACCAGCCCCTCGCCGTCGGTCACGATGTCCCGGCCGCCGGTGACGATCACCGCCGTGCGCCGCTGCCGGGCCAGCTGCCGTGCAAGGTTGCACACATCCTCCACCGGCTCGCCCTCCACGCCGCCCTTTGCCCTGCGGCCCCGGGCGAGGAAGGCGATTTCGCTGGCGTTTCCCCGGACGGCGGCAAAGCGCACCTCCTCCAGCAGGGTGAGCGCCGCACGGTCCCGCAGTTCGGAGCAGCCCGCGCCCACGGGGTCCAGCACCACAGGCCGATTCGAACGATTTACCTGCCGCCCGGCCAGGCGCATGGCTTCAATCCTGCGCGGATTGGGCGTACCCAGATTCAGCACCAGCGCATCCGAAAGCGCGGCAATCTCCGCCGCCTCCTCCGGGTCGTCGGCCATGACGGCGCTGCCGCCGCAGGCCAGCAGCATGTTGGCGCAATCGTTGGCGGTCACGTAATTGGTGATGCAGTGCACCATGGGCCTTTGGGCCCGGACGCGATTCAGAAATTCCGCAAGCATATCGTTTCCCTCCAAACACAAAAGGCGCTCCCCGTTCGGGAACGCCTCTTGCATTCGTACGCTCCCTACGGCGGCATGACCCGCATCAGGTTATAGGGTCGAAGGTGGTTTCCTTCCTCTCAGCCCGCTTCACGGACTCCCCTGCTGTGTATATATAAAAAGTGCCGCCCGATGTGGACGGCACTCCGCAAAAGCTACAGTGATTGTACTTCCTACGGCGGCATTATCCGCATCAGGTGAAAGGGTCGAAGGGCGATACCTTCCTCTCAGCCTGCTTGCGCAAGCTCCCCTGTTTTTTGTAAGTATAACACCGCCGGAAAAAAATGTCAATTCCGGTCACTGGAAAAATCTTCGCTGTCTTGTGCGAGGTGCCCGATCATGGTATAATTATGGTTGGGTTATTTTGCGCCCATCAAATCAAGCTTTCGGAGCGTTTCATGAACAAGGATTTGCGTCTCGCCTTTTGCAGGGGCGATCTTTTCGCCATACTGCTGGTGGTTTGCATCGCGCTGGGCACGGTGTTTGCCTTCATGCCCGCAGGCGCAGAGGATGAAACCCACGCGGTGCAGATCTACCAAAGCGGCAAGCTGCTCCATGAACTGCCCCTCGACGGGGATACCATCCTCGAGATCGAGGGAGACTACCACAACACCGTCTCCGTCTCCGGCGGAAAGGTGTGCATTTCCAAGTCCGACTGTCCCGGCGGGGACTGCGTGCATTCCGGCGCCATATCCGCCCCGGGCCGCAGCATCGTGTGCCTGCCCAACCGGGTGGAGGTGCGCATCACCGGCATGGGCGATGTGGACTTCGTGCTGAGGTGAGAACATGAAAAGAACGCGAAAACTCACCCTCTGCGCAGTGCTCATATCCCTGGCGCTGGTGCTCTCCTATATGGAGCGCTTCTTCCCGCTTCAAATGCTTGTGCCCATGCCGGGCGTGAAGCTGGGGCTTGCGAACATCGTAAGCCTTGCAGCCCTCTACCTTCTGGGCGGCAGGAGCGCATACATCATCCTGGCCATCCGCTGCATCCTGGGCAGCGCCTTCGGCGGAGGCTTTACATCGCTGATGTTCTCCCTCACCGGCGGAACCCTTGCGATGCTCGTAATGGCGCTCAGCCGCAGGCTGCCCTTCCTGTCCATCTACGGCGTGAGCATCCTGGGCGCGGCGGCGCACAACATCGGCCAGATCTTATCGGCCATGGTGCTGATGCATTCGGTCTATATCGGCGCATACCTGCCCTACCTTCTGGCGGTGGGCCTGTTCACGGGCTTTGCCACCGGAGCCGCGGGCGCGGGCATATTGAAGGTGCTCTCCCGCATCGAAACAAGGCTGTAACCATTGCCCCGGCAATGAACAGATACATGAACAATATTTTTGGAGGAACAACCATGCTGAAGAGAATCGCTTTCTTTCTCGTACTCGCCACGCTCCTGGGCGTACTGACCGGCTGCGCAGGCACCCCCGTGATCTACATGACCAACTGCACCTGCCCCACCGCCGCTCCCGTCGTGGAAGCACCCGCTGAGGAAGCCGCTCCCGCCGAGGAAACCGCTCCCGCCGCCGAAGGCGCAGTGAAGACCGGCCTGTACATCGGCGCCAACCTGGCCGACAGCAAGTCCGCCACCGCCGAGGAAAACGGCGAAGCCAAGTATGATGTGACCGTCGTGGCCGTGGCCATCGACGACGCCGGCGTGATCACCGACTGCATCATCGACAGCATTCCCGCCTCCGTTACCTTTGACGCATCCGGCGCCATCACCTCCGATACCGCCGCTGCCGTTCAGACCAAGAACGAACTGGGCGAAGCCTACGGCATGAAGGCCTACGCAGGCGCCAAGTACGAATGGAACGAGCAGGCACAAGCCCTGGCAGATTACGCCGTGGGCAAGACCGTTGAAGAATTGAAGAACGGCGCCATCGGCGAGGACGGCAAGGCCAAGGACGCCGACCTGGCCACCACCGCCACCATCTACCTGGGCGGCTATGTTTCCGGCATCGAAGCCGCAGCCGCCAACGCCGCACACCACGGCGCACAGGCGGGCGACGATCTGCGCCTGGCCATCCTTGCAAGCGTTTCCGACAGCGCCGCCGCCACCGCCGAAAAGGCAGGCAACGCCCAGCTGAACGCGGACGTGACCGTGCTCACCATGAACGGCGAAACCATCACCTCCTGCACTATCGATTCCCTGCAGGCCAAGGTTGCATTCGATACCACCGGCGCCATCACCAGCGATGTTGCCTCCGGCGCACAGACCAAGAACCAGCTGGGCGAGGCCTACGGCATGAAGGCCTACGCAGGCTCCAAGTACGAATGGAATGAACAGGCCGCTGCCTTCGCATCCTATGTAACCGGCAAGACCGTGGCGGATGTAAACGGCATCGCCGTCAACGAGAAGACCGCTCCCACCGACGCGGACCTCTCCTCCACCGTCACCATCGCCATCGGCGGCTTCCAGGCCCTGGTCACCAAGGCAGCCCAGTAATGAAGAAACTCCTCGCGTTGTTCTTTTCGCTGACCGTCCTGCTGTGCGGATGCTCCGTCCAGCAGGCGGCCCCGGCCGAAAAGCAATACACCGCCACCTTCTTAAACCTCTTCGACACCGTAACCACCATCGTGGGCCGGGCGCCTACCGAGGAGGAATTCAAGCAGAAGTCCCAGGCCGTGCACGACAGCCTTGAGGTCTATCACCGCCTCTTCGATATCTACAACGATTACGAGGGCATAAACAACCTCAAGACCGTGAACGACAATGCAGGCATCGCGCCCGTCCAGGTGGACCGGGCCGTCATCGACCTGCTCACGGACTGCAGGGCCT
>JAGBAU010000195.1 GCA_017938785.1 Clostridia bacterium | reverse complement strand
GTGGGAGCATACCTGGTGCAGTACCTATCGCGTTCTGATCGGATGGGTCCTCTCCGTCGTGGCCGCGCTGCCCCTGGGCATGCTCGCGGCCACGAGCCGTGTCTGCCGCTCTATCTTCCAGCCGATTACGGAGTTCATGCGCTACCTGCCCGTTGTGGCCCTGGTGCCGCTGACCCTGCTCTACTTCGGCATCGGTGAGAGCCAGAAGTATGCCATCATCTTCCTGGGTACCTTTTTCCAGCTGATGCTGATGGTGGAGGATTCCATTGCTTCGGTGGACCAGCACCTGATGAACGCCGCCGCCACCCTGGGTGCCAGCCGCATGCAGCAGTATTGCCGCGTGCTCCTGCCCGCCGCCCTGCCCGCCCTGCTGGACGATATGCGTCTGACCATCGGCTGGGCATGGACCTATCTGGTGGTTGCGGAAATGGTTGCCGCCGATGCAGGTCTGGGTTATATGATCCTGAAGAACCAGCGCTATCTGGCTACGGACGTAATCTTTGCCGGGCTGATCATGATCGGCCTCGTGGGTCTGGTTACGGATATGGTATTTAGGCTTGCCACCCGTCTGATTGTTCCGTGGCAGGAAAGGCTGCGTGTAAAATGAGTAAGCTGAAGATTGAAAACCTCAATAAAACCTATGATCTGGGCAAGGGAAAAACCCTGACCGCCCTGTCCAATATCAACCTGGAAGTTGAAGAAAATGAATTTGCCATCCTGGTGGGTCCTTCCGGCTGCGGCAAGAGCACGCTGCTGAACATCATTGCAGGCCTGGAGGAAGGCGACGAGGGCAGCAGTCTTACGCTGGACGGCGGAAAGATCACCGGCCCCGGCGCGGACCGCGGCATGGTGTTCCAGAGCTATACGCTGTTTCCCTGGCTCTCCGTGCGCAAGAACATCGCCTTCGGCTTGAACCTCAAGAAGGAATCCAAGGAAGAGACCCAGCGCATTGTGGACCACTATATGAACGCAGTGGGCCTGTCTGCTTTTGCGGACGCCTATCCCCGCAACCTCTCCGGCGGCATGAAGCAGCGCGTGGCCATCGCACGAACCCTGGCCAATAAGCCCAAGCTTCTGCTGATGGACGAGCCCTTCGGCGCCCTGGACGCCCAGACCCGCGTGGTCATGCAGGAGATGCTCTCCGACGTCTGGAAGAAGGAAAAGACCACCGTGCTCTTCGTCACCCATGACATCGACGAGGCCATCCTGATGGGCACGAAGATCTTCGTCATGTCTCGCCGTCCGGGACGGATCAAGACCGTGCTGGATGTGAACCTGCCCGGCGAGCGCAACCATAAATCCATGATGCTGCCGGAATTCCTGGCCATTAAGTCCCAGATCATGGAACTGATTTGGGAGGAGAGCCGGGAAGCAGCTTCGGAATGAAAGGAAGCAGACAACCATGATTCGCATTATGCCCTGGGCTTCGATTGCCGAGGATGAAATCCTCAGCCGAAGCGTGAGAACGGAAAATGTGCAGCGCACCGTATCGGAGATTATCGCGAATGTCCGCGCGAATGGCGACGGGGCGCTGAAGGAATATGCAAAAAAGTTTGACCGGGCGGAGATCGACAACCTGCTGGTGACGGAAGCGGAATTCGAGGAGGCCTTCAGCCGGGTTTCCGAAGAATTGCTGAACGTGATCCGCCGCGCAGCGAAGAATATCGAAGCCTTCCATATGAACCAGAAGCGGACCGGCTTCGTGATGACCGCGCCGGACGGCGTGGTGCTGGGACAGAGGGTGCTGCCTCTGGAAAAGGTGGGCCTGTACATTCCCAACGGTACGGCCAGCTATCCCTCCACGGTGCTGATGAACGCTATCCCGGCAAAGATTGCAGGCTGCAGCGAGATCATCATGGTTTCGCCCACCGGCTCCGATGGCAAGATCGCTGCGCCCATCCTGGCGGCTGCGAAAATTGCAGGCGTTACCAAGGTGTGCAAGACCGGCGGTGCACAGGCCGTGGCAGCGCTCGCCTACGGAACCGAAAGCGTTCCGCGGGTGGACAAGATCGTGGGCCCCGGCAATGCCTATGTGGCGGAGGCCAAGCGCCAGGTCTATGGCCAGGTAGCCATTGATATGATCGCCGGTCCCAGCGAGATCCTGATCATCAGCGATGAAAAGAGCGATCCTGCCTGCCTGGCTGCAGATTTGCTGTCCCAGGCGGAGCATGATACCATGGCTTCTGCGGTGCTGGTGACCACCAGCGAGGAACTGGCGAAGCAGGTGCAGGCGGAGGTGGAAAAGCAGCTGAACGAGCTGCCCCGCTGTGGAATCGCTCGTGCATCCATTGAAAACAACGGTAAGATCCTGATCGTCGAGGATTTGAAGCAGGCGCTGGAAGCCTCCAACCGCCTGGCACCCGAGCATCTGGAGCTGTGCGTGGAGGATCCTTTCGCGCTGCTGGACGGCGTGAAGAACGCAGGCAGCGTGTTCCTCGGCAGAAACTGCCCCGAATCCCTGGGCGATTACCTGGCAGGCCCCAACCATACCCTGCCTACCATGGGCACGGCGCGCTTCTCCAGCCCGCTGTCCGTGGATGATTTCGTGAAAAAGACGGCCTTTACCTACTATACGGCGGAGGCGCTGAAGAACGTGCGGGATGATATCGCCGTATTTGCACGCTCCGAGGGACTGGAAGCCCACGCCCGGGCGGCTTTGTTCAGAAAATAATGCATGCATTGGTGCACCACATTTGCGGTGCACCTTTTTATACGGCAATTATTTCCGGAAAGGGAAAAAAGAACGAAAAGACGGAGGAATATAGAATTCCTTCGCTTTTTGCTGTTTTTGGATATAAAAGACGTTGTGCTGCTTTCGACACAGATGTTTTACTCCGTTTTTACGGTTTTGCGTTTAAAACCTGCGTTGACAAATCAGGGTCGCAGGAATAAAATCAGTTCTGTTTTCGGAAATTAATTGCATAAATGGCAAATAATTGGAATAAACAAACTCATATCTGTGATTTGAGGCGATGCATATGAAAGAGGTCAGGGACTATCTGGTTCCGGATTACTATCCGCAGTTTTCCTGCAAGATGGGCGCGTGTCGCCATGCCTGCTGCGAAGGATGGCCCATTTCCTTCACGATGAACGATTACTTTAAACTCCTGAGCATCGAATGCTCCCCGGAGCTGCGCGTCAAGCTGGATTGCGCGCTGCACCTGGCGGAGCACCCCACCCCGGAGGGCTATGCGCAGATTCTGCCCCGCTACGATGGCAAATGCCCCATGCATCTTCCCGACGGCCGCTGCTGGCTGCATGCGGAGTTGGGCGAAGAGGTTCTGGCTGCGGTATGCCGCCTGTATCCCCGGGGTGTGCGCAATCATGGGGAACTGGAGTGTTCCTGCGCAAACAGCTGTGAGGCTGTGCTGGAGCTGCTGATGAAGCGGGATGCGCCTTTGGGTTTTCGCACGCTGCCCCTGGAATTCGACCTGCCCGATGCGGTGGCACGTGAGCATCATTTTGAAACCATGGGACGGGAGGAAGAGATTCGTCTGTGGCTCATTTCCTTCCTGAAGCGGCGCGAATACCCGCTGCCCCGGCGTATCTTATTCCTGGGCGAAGCGCTGAAGGCCATGGACGACGCCCTGCAGGCGAAGGATGAAAATCGCGTGGATGCGCTGCTCACCGGCGCAGAGAATATCCATGTGCCGGAGGATGTGGAGGCCGGGCAGGAGCAGCTGCGCTTCGGTCTGGACGCTGCAAGCCGCATGCTGGAAATCATGGATGAACGCAGCGACAGCATACGCGAATACGGCGAAGCGGCCCTGCGCTATTTCAGCGAGGGCGAGGTGGAGTTCCGGCGCTATATCCTGGCCCGGGCGCGCTTTGAGGCTCTGGTTCCCAACTGGCAGAACTGGTTTGAACATATGCTGGTAAACCATATGTATTTCACCCAGGTTCCCTTCCAGGACCGTCCAGTGGATTTGCGGGATGAATATCTGGCCCTGTGCGCGGTCTATGCGCTCCTGCGCTTCCTGAGCCTTGGCTGGATGGCCCAGCGGGAGGACATCGATTCTGCGGTGGATGTGGCCGCCGCGGCCTTCCGCCTGATTGAGCACACCGAATTTGACCGCTATGCCGCGCCCATCCTGAAGCACCTGGGCTGCGATGACTGGGTACACCTTAGGCAGCTCCTGTGCCTGTGACGCCTTGAATCTCCGTCGAAAAGCGTATATAATGGTTTCAATGAACTGTAAGGTGGGGATTTGAATGAAGAGCTATCTCATCAAGGATACCACCCGTGAGGAACGGGAGCAGATTGTGGAGGAATCCATCGGCAACATCACTTCAGCCTGTGACGGCTGCGCGGCCGGACTTGCGGAGATGTATCAGGATTACATTGACGGCAAGAAGGAGCTGCGTGAAATCAATATGGAATTCAACGCCCGCTATGTATCGGGTGCGGAAGGCCCCCGCCGCAGCGGCTGCGGCATGGGTTGAACAAAGAAAAACCGACGGTATTTGCCGTCGGTTTTTGCTTGCATCAAAACGCCAGGTTGCCCCGTACACCGTCATACACCACGCCTACAAATTCGCGCATGTAGTAGTGGGGAATGGAAAACCAGCTGGTGGCGACGGGTACGCCCTTCACATCCCAGCCGAGTCCCCGGGCCAGCGCCAGGGAACGGAAGATGTGGAAGTTGTTGGTTACCAATCCCACACGGGAATCTTCCGGAATCAGTTCCCGGCTGTAAAGCAGATTTTCGCTGGTGTCGGTGGAACGGTCCTCCAGAATCAGGCGTGCAGGATCGATGCCCATAGCCACGAGGTTTTCGTACATGCACTGGGCCTCGCTGATGTCCTCATCCGAACCCTGACCGCCGGAGAGCACAGCGATGGTATCTGGATTGGCCTCAAGGTATTCACCGGCCACCTGGATGCGGTTGCGCAGCGCGCCGCTGGGCTCCCGGCCGTTGACCTTTGCACCCAGTACGATGATGGCGTCCAGCCCCTGCGGCGCAGGTGTAAAGCCTGCGGCAAGGATGATTCCCTCCACAGCGAAAAATACGCATACCAGTGCGATCACGCACACACGCAGGAACCATACCAGCTTCATATGGGGATAAAAATCATGCCGGTAGGCCCACTCCCAGTAGATGCCGCGCAGCACACAGAAGCCGCCCACCAGCAGCCACAGGATTTGCAGCGACTGGCCGAAACGCACGAAGACGCCCAGGGCCAGGTAGTAGGCGATCATGAGTATGCCCATGATGAGGATGCACAGGTTCAGGATACGGCCGGTCTTTTTCATAGGGGAGGATGCTCCTTCTGGTTTCGATTGAAAGGGGGCTTGCCATATGGGCAAGCCCCCTGGTATTCTTTTAGACGGAAAAGCTGGAAATCGGTTCCAATTACTTCAGGGAATCTACAGCTGCGCGCTCTACCGGCAGGCAGGCGATGTAGCGCTCCATGAACTTGTCGAAGCCTTCCACATCCACCGGATCGGGATCCAGGGTGATGGACTTCATGCCTGCGAATACCTTGTTGTCAAGGTAGGCTTCCAGGGTTTCGCCGTCAAGCTTGTTCATCATGTACTCGGCCAGCAGTGCGATGCCCCATGCGCCGCCTTCGCCGGCGGTTTCCATGACGGATACGGGAGCATTGAAGCAGGCTGCGGTGAGCTTCTGGCCGACGTTCTTGGTCTTGTACAGGCCGCCGTGACCGGTCATCTTATCCAGGGCAACGCCTTCCTTCTTGAGGATGTTGTTGCCGATCTTGATGGCGCCCAGTGCGGAGAATACGATGGCGCGGGCGAAGTTGCCCAGGGTGAACTTGGCGTCGGGGGTACGCAGCAGCACCGGACGGCCCTCTTCGAAGTGAGTCATGTGCTCGCCGGAGAAGTAGCCGTAGGTCATCACGCCGCCGCAGTCGGGATCAGCGGTCATGGCGCTGTTCAGGATGGCGCCGTACAGGCTGCCTGCATCGGGATTTGCGCCGATGCCCTTGGCGAACTCATTGAAGATGCCGGCCCAGGCGTTCAGGTCGGAGGTGCAGTTTGCACAGTGGGCCATGGCAACCAGGCTGCCGGAGGGAGTGGTGACCAGGTCAATTTCCTCGTATACGTTCTCCAGGGGTTTCTCCAGAACGATCATGGAGAATACGGAGGTGCCGGCGGAGATGTTGCCGGTGCGCTGTGCGACGGCGTTGGTGGCGGTCATGCCGGTGCCTGCGTCGCCTTCCGGCGGGCACATGGGAATGCCGGCTTCCAGGTCGCCTGCGGGGTCGAGCAGCTTTGCGCCTTCTGCGGTGAGGCAGCCGGCGTTTTCACCTGCGCACAGAACCTTGGGCAGGATTTCGCCCAGCTTCCAGGCAAAGCCCTTGGAGGCAACCTGAGTATCGAACTTTTCGATCATCTCAGGAATGTAGTTTTTGACGGCGGGATCGATGGGGAACATACCG
>JAGBAU010000194.1 GCA_017938785.1 Clostridia bacterium | reverse complement strand
GGAGGAGAACGGGCCGGGAGTGAATGAAGGTCCAGTGGACCTTCAGAGCCGGCCCAGACCGAGCCCGCAGGCGAGACTTCGACTCCCCTCGGCTCCACCATCCGCACGGATACATCCGTGCGGTTTTTATGAAAGCTTACCCCTCCGGATTTTCTTTGATCCGGAGGGGTAAGCTTATTTCAGCTGATGTTCCTGATATTTTTTTTCAACCGTGTCCAGGAAATGCAGGGCGGAGAAATCGCCCTTGTAGCCGTAATCTGCGGGTTCCACTGTGCGCAGCCATTCCAGGTCAATATCCTCGGCCTTTTCAAAGTAGCGCATCCAGCGGGCGTCGTAGTAGGGAAGGCGGGTAATTTCCGGATTGGTGGTCAGAAGCTTCTTGTTGTAAATGACGGCTTCCTTATAGCGCAGGGTGGCGCTGGTGTTGAACACGGCCAGGATTTCCAGCACGCAATTCGTTTCCAGGACGTCGTTGACGATCTCCTCATAGGGCTTGGAGGCGGAGTACTGGATGTCCGTGCGGCTGCGGTCGGAACTGAGGGAGGGGACGATGTGGAAGTTGTACGCAATGCCCAGGGGGTCCAGCCTCTTCTTGATGTCCACCAACAGGTTGACGCGCTTTTTGTCGGCGCCGGAAAAATACAACAGGTTGGACGCCTTTGAAGCGCTGTTCGGGCTGTGCCAAACGGGGATTTCAATGAAATCAAAGCCGTATTTTTCTGCATCCTGACGGGAATAGGTGCAGGTGTAATCGAAGTTCTTCAAAAAATCCAGGAGGTAGGCTTCGCTTACGCCGCTCATCTGCAGCGTGCGTTCCACGCCGTCCACGAAATAGTAGACCGACCTGCATACCTGCCGCGCCTTGCGCAGCTTTTTGAGCAGCGAAAGGGAGGTGCGCTCAAAGATCTGCGTTCCGGGGGTGAAAATGATGTAATTGTCCTCGGTGGAGGACAGGAGCGGCTCCACATCCTTGAACTGGATTTCCCAATGGGTGCGCAGGGGCATCTTTACGATGCGGTTGAGCTTCTTGCTGCTCACGATGCGGTGCAGCAGACGCGCGGGGCCGGTGGGGTTTTCGACATAGAGATAGTGCACGTTGGGCTGGGCATGTGCGGCTATATCACCAAATACAGCATTCCGAATGCTGCTGCCCTTTCCCTTGGAACCGATGATGATAAAATTGCTCATGGTACATGCCTCCGATTGAAGATGAGTATCAGATTGCAGGAGAGCATCCGGCGCTTTGCTGGATGCTCTCTAGTTTATTTGCCGGTATGCTTTACAGCAGGTCGTTCATGTCCGCCAGGCGGTCGAACTTCAAATCCGGAACGGTTTCGGATGCGGCGAGCATCTCCTCGGTGGTTTCGCCGGACATTACCAGGATCGACAGCATGCCGCTGCGAAGGCCGGTTTCGATGTCGGTGTACAGGCGGTCGCCCACCATGGCCAGTTCCTCCACCTTCAGGCCGGTGCGGCGCAGCACCGCTTCCACGATACCGGTGTTGGGCTTACCCACAACCAGGTCCGGGCGGCGGCCGGTGGAGGCCTCGATGAAGGCCATGATGGCGCCGATGTCCGGGATGAAGCCGGTTTCGGTGGGGCAGTTGAAGTCCGGATGGGTGGCGATGTAGGGGAGACCTGCGCGCACGAAATCGCACACGGCGGTCATCTTGGCATAGTCCAGGGTGGTGTCGAAGCCGATGACCACGATCTCCGGGTTCTCCTGGTCCACGGGAATGCCTGCCTCGCGGAAATCCTCCAGCAGGAATTCATTGCCGAGCACGAAGACGCGCTTGCCGGGATAGAGCTCGTTGATCTTTTCGCAGGTGGCCTCGCCGCTGGTCATGACCCGGCGGCGGTCGATCTCCAGGCCCATGCGCTTCAGACGCTCCACATAGAAGGGCGCGTTGTGGGAGGAGTTGTTGGTCAGGAACAGGAAGTCGCGGCCGGTTTCCTGCACGCGGCGGATGAAATCCAGGCTGCCTTCGATCAGCTGGTTGCCCAGGTAGAAGGTGCCGTCCATGTCCAGAAGGAAGAGCTTTACATCGTTCAGGGATTTCATGTTTATTCCTCTCCAAACTCAATCAGGTTTTCGTTCATGCGGATGACGGGCGCCAAAACCTCCACGCGGAAGCCCGCGGCGCGAAGCCGCTTCAGGCCGGGCTGGAAGGCCTTGGCGATTACGATGCCGATGCCCGCCACATATGCGCCGGCTTCGTTCAGCAGGCGGGAAGCGCCGAAGGCGGCCTCGCCGTTGGCCAGGAAGTCGTCGATGAGCAGTACGCGGTCGTTCTTCTTGATAAACTCGGATTTCAGGGTCAGCTGGTAGGAGCTATTCTTGGTGAAGGAGAAAACTTCCGTCTGCAGAATGCCGTCCTTCAGGATGCTGGATACGGATTTTTTCATGATGACCAGCGGCACGTTCAGTGCCATGGCGGCCATAGCTGCGGGGGCGATGCCGGAGGCCTCGATGGTCACCACGCGGGTGATGTCTGCATCGGCGAAACGGGCGGCAAATTCCTTGCCGATTTCCTGCATCAGGGGTACGTCTACCTGATGGTTGAGAAAGGAGTCCACCAGAAGCACATGCTCATTCAGTGCACGGCCGCATTCCAGAATCTTTTGTTTCAGAAGTTCCATGTCGAGCCCATTCCCTTCGCTTTTGAATATTTCCAACATTATATCACAACCAACCCGGTCTTGAACAGTATAAAGCGTGATTTTACACGGGGAAATCCGTTGAAATGGGGGAGAGGGCTGTGCTATAATGCCATGGGTGATTTGATTGAACAGTTTCCAGCAGGACCTTGCGCTCTCCCGGCAGCTGGCCGAGGGAATCCGCGCTGCCGGCGGACGGGCCTTCTATGTGGGCGGCTTCGTGCGCGACGGCATCATGGGCATCGAGAGCAAGGACATTGATATAGAGGTTTACGGCCTGACGCCTGACCGCCTGCGGTCGGTGCTGGCCAGCTTTGGCGAACCCTACGACCGGGGCGCCAGCTTCGGCGTGATGGGCCTTCGCCACAGCGATATCGATATCGCCATGCCCCGGACCGAATCCCGCACCGGCGTGAAGCACACCGATTTCGATGTATCGGTCAATCCCTTCCTCGATCCGAAGGAAGCGGCGCGGCGCAGGGATTTCACCGTGAACGCCATGATGCAGGATGTGCTCACCGGGGAAATCCTGGACCTCTACGGCGGACAGAGGGACCTGCGCGAAAAGGTGATCCGCTGCGTCCATCCCGAAACCTTCGTGGAGGACTCCCTGCGCGTGTTCCGCGCGGCGCAGTTTGCAGCCCGACTGGATGCGGTTATCCATCCAGATACCCGGGTGCTGTGTGCATCCATGGATGTGACCGGGCTCTCCGTGGAGCGCATCTTTGCCGAGACGGAGAAGGCCCTGGTGAAGGCGGAGCGGCCCTCCGTCTATTTCCGCGAGCTGCAGGCCATGAACCACCTGAAGGAATTCTTCCCCGAGGTGCAGCAGACTGTAGGCCTTCAGCAGAATCCCAAATTCCACCCCGAGGGCGACGTGTTCGAGCATACCATGCTGGTGCTGGACGAGGCCGCAAAGCTGCGGGACAGGAGCACATGGCCGCTGGCCTTCATGCTCTCCGCGCTGGCCCACGACATCGGCAAGTGCGTGGCCACCGAGGTGCAGGAGGACGGCCGCATCACCGCCTACGGCCACGAGGTGCTGGGGCTCAAGATGGTGGAGGAGCAGCTGCGGCGCATCACCAACCATGACAAGCTGATCAAGTATGTGCTCAACCAGACGGAGCTGCACATGCGTCCCAACATGCTCTTCGGTGCGAAGTCCAAGAAGAAAAAGACCCGCCAGCTCTTCGACCTGAGCGTATCTCCCAACGATCTGATCCTGCTCTCCCGTGCGGACGCATCCGGCAAGCTGGACGAGCCCTACCGGGAGGAGAACGAAACCTGGCTGCGCGAGCGCCTGGAGGATTACCACCAGCGGCTGCAGCTGCCCATGGTCACCGGCCAGGATTTGATCGCTGCCGGGCTCAAACCCGATAAGAACTTCTCCACCCTCCTCCAGCGGGCCAGAATGCTGCATTTTGCGGGCCTCGACCGCAAAAACGCCCTGCGTCAGGTGCTCTCTGAGGTGCAAAATTTGCAGGAAAACCTGCAAAAATAATTTTAAACTGCAAGATTCGAATTGATGTTTTTGAAGCCCTTCCGAGGGGAAAAACCCGCGGAGGGGCCTTCTTTTTGTTAAAATTCTGCGTTTTGGAAAATTAAGGCCAAAAAAGTGAAAACTTCTGGAAAAACGGGCCTTGACAGCAGAAAAAAGCTATGATATATTATTAAATTGCATTAGTATGGCAAGAAATCCGCCTTCGGGGCTGAATTTTAACAGAATGTGCAAAAAACACACGAAAATTTCTGCTAATCGGCCGCAAAGAAAATAGGTTTATCCTAAAAATAACCTTGGATTTTTTGAGCCATTGAGCGAGCGATCGCCGGACAATTCCGGCGGTGTGAATAAAGATAGGGGTGATTGAAGGTATGGTTCATCCGGTGCATATGGGCAAGCGCACGCGAATGAGTTTTGCCCGCATTGAAGAGGCGCTGGCAGTACCCGATCTGATTGAGGTGCAGAAGAATTCTTACAGACATTTCCTGAAGGAAGGCCTTCGTGAAGTTCTGGCAGATGTTTCTCCGATCACCGATTACAGCGAAAGCCTGATTCTCGAATTCACGGATTATTCGCTGGACGACAAGCCGAAGTATACCGTGGAAAAGTGCAAGGAGCGCGACGCAACGTACGCAGCTCCGCTTAAGGTTACCGTTCGACTGACCAACCGCGACACGCATGAGATCAAGGAGTCCGAGGTCTTCATGGGCGATTTCCCGCTGATGACCGAGCACGGCACCTTCATCATCAACGGTGCAGAGCGCGTCATCGTATCCCAGCTGGTACGCTCTCCCGGCGTCTATTTCTCCAAGACCATCGATAAGACCGGTGCGTTCCTCTACTCCGCCCAGATGATCCCCAACCGCGGCGCCTGGATTGAGTATGAAACCGACGCAAACGGCGTTGTTTTCGCCCGCATCGACCGCGCCCGCAAGCTGCCCGTCACCGTGCTCTTGCGCGCTATGGGCGTTGAGTCTGACGAGGAAATCATCCGCCTGTTCGGCAACGACGAGCATGTGGCCGCGACCATCACCCGTGACGCTCCTTCCCTCAACGACAAGGGCGAGCTGCGTTACAAGTCCCGCCGCGACCAGGCCCTCATCGAAATCTACAACAAGCTCCGCCCCGGCGAGCCGCCGTCTGTGGATTCCGCTACCAACCTGATCAACGCGCTGTTCTTCGATCCCAAGCGTTACGATCTGGCGCACGTGGGCCGCTACAAGTATAATAAGAAGCTTGCTCTGGCTCTGCGCATCTACAACCGCGTGCCGGTTGAAGATATCGTGCATCCCTACACAGGCGAGGTTCTGGTCGAAGCAGGCCAGGCAATCTCCCGCGCGCAGGCTGAAGCCATCCAGAACGCCGGCATCAACGAAGTTGTTGTGCGCGTAGGCGAGCAGGATGTGCGCATCATCGGCAACAACTTTGCCTTCATCAAGCCCTTCCTCGAGGGCTACAGCGCTGAGCTCTATGCCCAGTATGATGAAGAAGAGGTTCACTTCAGCGAGCGCGTGCATATCCCCACCCTGGTGGATGTACTCACCCGCGTTCAGGAAGACGGCCTGCCCCTGATGCAGGCTCTGAAGGAAGCCAGCAAGCAGCTGTGCCCCAAGCACGTGCTGGTTGACGATATCATTGCTTCCGTTTCCTACCAGTTCGGCCTGTTCAGCGATATCGGCGAAGTGGACGACATCGACCATCTGGGCAACCGTCGCCTCCGTTCCGTCGGCGAACTGCTGCAGAACCAGATCCGCGTGGGCATGTCCCGCCTGGAGCGCGTGGTCAAGGAGCGCATGGCCATCCAGGATCTTGAAAAGGTTCGTCCTCAGGACCTGATCAACATCCGCCCCGTTTCCGCAGCGATCAAGGAGTTCTTCGGAAGCTCCCAGCTGTCTCAGTTCATGGACCAGCCCAACCCCCTGGCTGAGCTGACCCACAAGCGCCGCCTGTCCGCTCTGGGCCCCGGCGGTCTGAACCGCGACCGCGCATCCTTCGCTGTCCGAGACGTACACTATTCCCACTACAGCCGCATCTGCCCCATTGAGACCCCTGAAGGTCCCAACATCGGTCTGATCGGTTCCCTGGCCACCTATGCCCGCATCAACGAATACGGCTTCATCGAGGCTCCGTACCGCCGTGTGGACAAGGCGACCGGCGTGGTAACCACCCAGATTGACTACATGACCGCAGATGAGGAAGATAAGTACATCATCGCCCAGGCCACCGAGCCGCTGGATGAGATGGGCCGCTTCGCCAACGAGCGCGTCACCGTACGCCGCCGTGAAGAGACCATCGAGGTTGAGCGCGCAGACGTTGATTACGTCGACGTATCTCCCCGCCAGCTGATCTCCGTCGCCACCGGCATGATCCCGTTCCTCGAGAACGACGACGCAAACCGCGCGCTGATGGGCTCCAACATGCAGCGCCAGGCTGTTCCGCTGCTGGTTCCCGAAGCTCCCTTCGTCGGCACCGGCATCGAGTACAAGGCTGCCTGCGACTCCGGCGTTGTGCTTCTGGCACGCGAAGCCGGCGTGGTCACCCGCGTGACCGCAGACGAAATCGTCATCCGCGATGACGAGGGCGTCGAGCATCTGTACAAGCTGTCTAAGTTTGCCCGCAGCAACCAGGGCACCTGCATCAACCAGCATCCCATCGTGAACGAGGGCGAGCGCGTGGCCGCACGCCAGCCCATCGCCGACGGCCCCTCCACCGATAACGGTGAGATTTCCCTGGGCCGCAATGCGCTGATCGGCTTCATGACCTGGGAAGGCTACAACTACGAGGACGCCGTTCTGCTCTCTGAACGCCTCGTAAAGGAAGATATGTACACCTCCATCCACATCGAGGAGTACGAGTCCGAAGCCCGCGATACCAAGCTGGGACCGGAGGAGATTACCCGTGATATCCCCGGCGTCGGCGAGGATGCGCTGCGCGATCTGGACGAGCACGGCATCATCCGCATCGGTGCGGAGGTCCGCGCAAATGACATTCTGGTTGGTAAGGTTACCCCCAAGGGCGAAACCGAGCTGACTGCTGAAGAGCGCCTGCTGCGCGCCATCTTCGGCGATAAGGCCCGCGAAGTTCGCGATACCTCCCTGCGCGTGCCCCACGGCGAGTTCGGTATCATCGTAGACGTGAAGATCTTCACCCGCGAGAACCGCGATGAACTCAGCCCCGGCGTCAACCAGATGGTTCGCGTATACATCGCCCAGAAGCGTAAGATTCAGGTGGGCGATAAGATGGCAGGCCGTCACGGCAACAAGGGTGTTGTATCCCGCGTTCTGCCTGAAGAGGATATGCCGTTCCTGGCGGACGGTACCCCCCTGGATATCGTTCTGAATCCCCTGGGCGTACCTTCCCGAATGAACATCGGTCAGGTTCTGGAAGTGCATCTGGGCCTGGCAGCCAAGGCTCTGGGCTGGCATGTTGCCACCCCGTGCTTCGACGGCGCCAGCGATGCAGACATCCAGGCAGTGATCGCTCAGGCTGCACAGGTGGAGGATGGCGAGCTCTACGATGAAAAGGGCCGTCCCACCATCCAGTTCAGCAAGATCGGCATCAACCCCACCGGTAAGCTGTGGGTATACGACGGCCGCACCGGCGACCGCTTCGATAACCCCGTAACCGTTGGTTATATGTATTATCTGAAGCTCCATCACCTGGTTGACGATAAGATCCATGCCCGTTCCACCGGCCCCTACAGCCTGGTTACCCAGCAGCCTCTGGGTGGTAAGGCCCAGTTCGGCGGCCAGCGCTTCGGTGAGATGGAAGTTTGGGCGCTGGAAGCCTACGGCGCAAGCCATGTGCTCCAGGAGATCCTGACGGTCAAGTCGGACGATACCATCGGCCGCGTCAAGACCTACGAAGCCATCGTCAAGGGCGAAAACATCCCCGATCCGGGCGTTCCGGAGTCCTTCAAGGTTCTCATTAAGGAACTGCAGTCCATCGCGCTGGACATCAAGGTGCTCAACGCGGACAAGGAAGAAATCGAAATTCGCGAACTGGACGACGATATCTACGCCGCCGAAAGCGAGTTCAAGGATGAACTGGTTCCCCAGGCCACGCCCGAAGCGCTGGTTGAGGAAGAAGCAGCCGCCGAGGACTTCGACTTCGACGACCTCGAGTTCGGCGACGACCTGTCTCTGGACGACGATTTCTAATCGACGCACAATCGCTTTCAGGTGAGCAATTCACCGTGTGTATATAGAAGGGAGAGAGCTCCTTGTTTGAACTGACTAACCTGGATTCCATTCAAATTGGTCTGGCTTCGCCGGAGAAGATCCGTCAGTGGTCTCACGGCGAGGTAACCAAGGCGGAAACGATCAATTACCGCACCCTCAAGCCCGAGCGCGATGGCCTGTTCTGCGAGCGCATCTTTGGACCCACCAAGGACTGGGAGTGCAACTGCGGTAAGTATAAGCGCACCCGCTTCAAGGGCGTTGTGTGCGATAAGTGCGGCGTAGAGGTCACCAAGGCCAAGGTTCGCCGCGAACGCATGGGCCATATCGAGCTGGCTGCCCCCGTATCCCATATCTGGTACTTCAAGGGTATCCCGTCCCGCATGGGCACCCTGCTCAACATCAGCCCCCGTGCGCTGGAGCAGGTACTCTACTTTGCAAGCTACATCGTTCTGGATCCCGGTGACAAGTCCGTCACCGGCCTCCAGCTACACCAGCTGCTCTCCGAAACTGAATATCAGAACAAGAAGCAGCAGGCAGAAGAGAAGGGCTTCGAGTTCCGCGTAGGCATCGGCGCACAGGCTGTGCGTGAAATGCTGCTGGACATCGACCTGGAAAAGATGAACGAAGAACTGCGCGCAGAGCTCGAAGAGCTCTCTGCACGCGAAACCAAGCGCGACAGCGAAGGCCAGAAGCGCCAGCGCATCATCAAGCGCCTGGAAGTTGTTGAGGCTTTCCGCCAGAGCGGCAACAAGCCCGAGTGGATGATCCTGGACGTTGTTCCCGTCATCCCGCCGGAGCTGCGCCCCATGGTTCAGCTGGACGGCGGCCGCTTCGCCACCGCTGACCTCAACGATCTGTATCGCCGCGTCATCAACCGCAACAACCGTCTCAAGCGCATGCTGGAGATGGGCGCTCCCGATATCATCGTGCGCAACGAAAAGCGCATGCTGCAGGAAGCTGTTGACGCCCTGATCG
>JAGBAU010000193.1 GCA_017938785.1 Clostridia bacterium | reverse complement strand
CATGCCGCCGTAGAGCTGCTCGGTGAAATCCTTCATGATGTCGAGGGCTTCCAGTTCAGCAACGGAGGGAACATAAACAACTGCGCCGTCCGGGCAGGGCATCTTGAGCATTTCGGCTTCCAGAGCTGCGGTATCGAAGCCCTTGATCACCTTGCCGTAGGGAGCGAAAGACTTATCAAAAACGGACTGAATCTTCATGGTTTTTCCTCCAATATACAAAAATTATGCTGCCATCATTATACCATGACGGCAGCATATTCTGCAAGATTATTTCTGACCGATGGTGTAGGAAAGAATCTTTTCCTGCTGCATATCGGCCTTATCCTTGATTTCAGCCACAACGGCGCCGTCCTTCATCACGTAGATGCGGTCGGACATGCCGATGAGCTCGGGCATATCGCTGGAAATCATGATCACCGCCACGCCCTCGCCGGCAATTCGGTCGATGATGTGGTAGATTTCGCGCTTGGCGCCTACGTCGATGCCGCGGGTGGGTTCGTCCAGGATGAGCACCTTGGGCGTGGTGACCAGGCATTTGCCCAGAACCACCTTCTGCTGGTTGCCGCCCGACAGGGTCTTGACCGGCTGGGTGGGGTTCTTGCACATGATGTTCAGGTCGCCCACCATCTTCTGGGAGAGCTCCTGTTCATCCTTGGGCTTGATGACGCCGTTTTTGAACATGCGCCACAGGTTTGCCAGGGTGATGTTCTCCGGGATGCCCATATCGAGGATCAGGCCCTCGTCCTTGCGGTCCTCGGTGAGATAGATCAGGCCGTCGCGCAGCCACTTCTGGGGATCGAGGGTGGAAACCTTCTTGCCGTAGTAATACACCTCGCCGCCGAAGGATTTGCGCACGCCGTAGATAGACTTGGCAAGCTCGGTTCTGCCGGCGCCCACCAGGCCGCCCATGCCCACGATTTCGCCTGCGTGCACCTTGATGTCGATGGGCGTGGTGTGGTCCTCCAGGCGCATACCCTTGACCTCCAGGGCAACTTCAGTGCCGGGTACATGCTTATTCTCATACATTTCGCCCAGCTGGCGGCCGACCATCATGTTCACGATGCGGCCGATTTCGAATTCCTCACGCTCCAGGGTGCCGATGTAGGTACCGTCGCGCAGGACGCTCAGGCGGTCGCCCACCTGCTCGAATTCCTCGGTGCGGTGGGAAATATAGATGATGGACACGCCTTCCTTGCGCAGCTTGTGAATCAAACCGAACAGGAAGTCGATTTCCTTCTTGGTCAGGGACGAAGTGGGCTCGTCCATGATGATGATGCGGCAGTCGTAGCTGAGAACCTTCACGATCTCAACCACCTGCTGCTGTGCGGTGGAGAGCTTGGACACTTGCACGGTAGGATCGATGTCGATGCCCAGTTCCTTGAGCATACGGCGGGCTTCCTTCACCATGCCCTTGTTGTCCATGAGAACCTTGCCCTTCTTCTCTCGGCCGATGAAGATATTCTGGGCAACGGACAGATTGTTGCACAGGTTCAGCTCCTGATGAATGAAGCCGATGCCCAGGTCCATGGCCTCGCGGGCATTTTTCGGATGCACAGGCTTGCCGTCCAGCAGAATCTCGCCCTCGTCGGGAGGCAGGATACCGCCCAGGATCTTCATCAGGGTGGACTTGCCCGCGCCGTTTTCACCGACCAGGATGTGCACCTCGCCCTCGCGCAGGTCAAAGTTCACGCCATTCAGGATCTTGACGGTGGCATTGCGAAGAGCGTTTCCGTAGGCATCGAAGATGTACTTGGTGATGCCCTTCATTTCAAGGATCGTCTTGTTCATGACTGGCTCCTCGCTTTCTTACAGTTTGCGGTTCTTGTAAGCTTCCAGCACGATGGCAATGAGAATTACCAGGCCCAGGCAGGGCTTGAACAGGTAGTAATTCACCTTGAGCATGTTGATGGAAACTTCAAGGGTCTTGGTGATGAACACGCCGAATACGCAGTTGACTACGCTGGACACGCCGCCGAACAGGCTGGTGCCCGCCACAACCGCAGCGGTGACGATATCGAAGGTGTAGTTGAGGCCGCCCAGGTTACTCTGGCAGCAGCCCGCGCGGATGGACAGCAGCACAGCCGCCATGGCCACCAGCATGGAGCAATACATGTAGGTCTGCACATGCAGGAAGCTGGTCTTGATGCCGGAGAGCTTGGCCGTCTTGGCATTGAAGCCAAAGGCGGACAGGTTGCGGCCGTACACAGTCTTATGGCGCAGGAAGTAAATCACCAGCACCACGATCACGGAGATCCAAACATAGCTGGGCAGGCGCAGGAAGGACTTCAAAAACTTCACATCCTGCACAGCTTCCGGCAGAGCGTCGTAGATGAAGCCGAAGGTACGGGAGCTTCCGAAGGCCTTCAGGTCTTCGGGAAGCTGGTTGAACTGTTCACCCTTACCGATGATCTGGGCAAGGCCGTAGATCACATAGCCGGAGCCGGTGGTGGCAATGAAGGCGGGCACCTTCAAAAACTGCACGATGCAGCCGTTCATGATGCCGACCAGGCCGCCCACCAGGATGGTGACGATGATGGCTGCCCATGCAGGCCAGCCGCCCAGAACCGTCAGCACGCCCAGCACAACGGAGCACAGACCCACGGTATTGGCCAGGGACAGGTCGATGCCGCCGGTGGTAAGCACCAGCATCATGCCCATAACCGCCACGCAGGGAACCGCCGCCTGCTTGATGACGGTGAACACTGCGGATACAGAGAAGAAATTCGGAACGATGAAACATGCGAGGATGAACAGGATGGCGTATTCCAGGATAACGCCGTGTTCCTTCGCGAACTTAACGAATTTACTGTTGCTCATGTTCGCGCCCTCCTTAGTTCATGGCGACTTCCGCAGCGGATTTGAACTGGGAAGTCTTCTGCTCGCGGCGGGCCTTCATCATCATGCTGAATGCAACCACAGCGATGATGATCACGCCGACGATGATGTTCTGCATGTAAACGGATACGTGCAGCAGGTTCAGTACGTTGCGCACAGAGCCGATGATCAGCGCACCGATCATGGTGTAGAACACCTTGCCCTCGCCGCCGGCCATATTGATGCCGCCGATCACGCAGGCCGCGATGGCATCGGTCTGGTAGTTATCGCCCTGGGTGGGAT
>JAGBAU010000192.1 GCA_017938785.1 Clostridia bacterium | reverse complement strand
GAATCTCGAATGAATCTACAAAAACGCGCCTGTCTTCAGGCGCGTTTTTAAGTGGATTATTCATGCATGGTGATGCTGTAGGCTTTATCAAGGAAATAGTGCGCCAATCCCAGACTGTCACCGTCAGCACCCGCATGCGCATAGCTCATATGCATGTGGCGCGTCAGGTGATGGCGTTTGCTTGCGCAGTTCCGCAGATGTTCAAGGAAGCCTTCGCCGAGAATCTCAATACCGCCGCCCACAACGATACGCCGTATTCCTGTAGCACAAATCATGGTATAGATTCCAATTCCAAGCTTTTCAGCAACCTCGTCCAATACCATGCGCGCAGCAGGGTTTCGATCGTAGATACCTTTCAGATCTGCAAAGCTCTTCGGCAGGGTCTCATGCGCTTCACTGCATGCCCTTGCCACACTCTCCAGGATGGCATTTTGATTCACATAATTCTCAAGACAGCCGCGGTTTCCGCAATTACAGGGGCTGCCGTGGAAATCGATGGAGATGTGCCCAAACTCACCCGCCGTATTGTAGGGACCGGTCAGGATGTTACCGTTTGAAACAATGCCTGCGCCAACGCCATCGCAGATATTGATGAAAATCAAATCCCTGGTTTCAGCTTCAGGTTCAAGCGATGCATCCAGGTATTTTTTCTCAGCATACGCATAGCACATGGAAACATTTGCAAAAAAGATCGGAATCCCAAGGCGCTGCTCAAGCTCACGCATGGAAAGCTCCGAAATGGAAACGTCCATGGCCGTTTCCACATAAAACGCTTTCTCTTCTTCCAGGTAGATACCCGGGAAGCTTACGCCGATAACCAGCGCACTGGATGAATCGAACTTCTGAGAACGCTTCAGGAGTACATCTTCAAACAGCCTTGCATAATCCCTGCCGAAATCCTTTTTTCCGGTCGCGCCGGCGGGATGCTCCACAAAGAAGGTCTCCAGCACACGACAGCCGAGATCATACAGATGAAAGCGCACGCCTCTGCGGCTGAGGCTGAAGATTGCGAGCTGATGTCCGGCATGGTTGAGGCGCAGCTTCATGGGTCGCCTGCCCGGAAGCGGCGTCAGAGAAGGACCTGCCTCGAGTATGAGCCCCTTGGCATTCAATTCGTCCACAAGCGCTGAAACCGTAGTTGCGCTCAGGTGCATCGTGCGCACCAGTTCGGCGCGGGATGCACATTTCCCTGCACGAACAAGATCGAAAACACGCTTGATATTCTGTTCTTTGACTCGCTGCTGGTAGCCTACGCGCTGCTCAGATCGTGACTCAAGAGAAAGAAATTTCATAATACACGCACCTTTTATTGCATTCTAGGTTCAGTTTATCATAGATATTTACAGAGCGCAAGGCGAAGTTTGCCTTGAATATAGTTACTCAGATGACTTGATTAAATATATTGACAAGCATTCGAAGTCGTGTTATTATGTTATTAACAATCTTAATCTATATCTGTATCTTTCGCCAAATTCCAAACGTGGAGGTTCGGAATGAAAGCTCTTTTCGGTAAAAAAGGTTTTAAAGTTGAACTGAGGCAGCTACCGGAGATTCCCCTGGGAAACCATATGGTTCGCATTCGTGTAAATGCCTGTGGCGTATGTGGAACAGATCTTCATTTTTTGCGTGATATGGACGAATGGACCCCTATGGGGCACGAGATTTCCGCAGAAGTTATAGAAACCGGCGAGGGAGTCAGCCGCGTTAAGGTTGGCGACCTGGTCATTTGTGAAGATGTTACCATGTGCGGTGCCTGCGAAGCCTGCAAAACCGGCCAGTACAACCTCTGCAGAAACGGATATACCCTCAATGACCAGCCCGGCATGTCGGAAGAAATGGTTGTGCATGAGAATATGCTCAATGTCTTTTCCGATATTGATCCCGTGGTTGCTTCCATGGTGGAACCGCTTGCCGTTGCTATCCGCGGCATTCAGGAATTGAACCTTCGTCCCCTCTCTTCCATTGCAATTTTTGGAATGGGCGCCATCGGTCTGTTCAGCGCAGCTTATGCCCGCGTTATGGGAGCAGGCCGAATTGCTATGATTGCCCGCAATCCCGCAAGTCTGCGCAATCAGGCGGCGGCAGCGGCTGCCCTGGATCTTGGCGCCAACGAAGTATTCTATACAGCGGATCATAACTACATAGAAGCCGCGCTTGAGAAGGGTGCTTTTGACGCGGTTATCGTTGCGGCTCCACCATCCATGTGCGCAGAGGCCATGAAGCTGGTCAAATACGGCGGCAAGGTATTGGCCATGGGCGTTACCTTTGGCAGTGATACCTGTGCAAACCTTGATGTGAACGACATGGTATTCAACAAGAAGCAGCTGCTGACTTCCATTGCAGAACCTGCGGTGAATTTCCCGCTTTCCATTGAAATGATCCGCTCCGGGCGCATCGATGCCGGACGCATCATTACCCACCGCCTGAAGCTTGAGGAAGCCAACGGACTTGAAAAGCTCTATGCCCAGGATGCACCGGCAATCAAAACAGTAATGATCTGCCGCTGAATGTATTCCCGGATTGTGTGTTTAATGGCTTGCAGGATGATTTGTATCTGCCGGCCTGAAATAAGGAGGAAAGAAATATGAATGTTCTCGCAATCGGCTGTCATCCGGATGATCTTGAAATCGGATGCTATGGTACGCTGGCAAAGTATGTAAAGCTTGGACACAATGTTTCCGTATGCCATGTGGCAAACGGAAATCTGGGCCATGTTGAAATCATGCAGGATGAACTTCGTGCAATGCGCTTCCAGGAAGCGGAGAATGCTGCGAAGGTCATTGGCGCAAAGCATTACAGCGTGGATATCGGCGACCTCTACGTAACCGCCGAGAATGATGAACTGGTCAACCGCCTGGCTGCCGTCGTGCGCGAAGCGCAGCCTGACATCATCATCACCCATTCCGACCACGATTACATGAACGATCACATGCAGACCTATTATGCGGCCCTGCGTGCTTCCTTTGGCGCAAGCCTTCCCCACTACGACCTGACCGCCACCACCCCTGTAGCTCCGGTTTGTCCCATCTACCACATGGATCCCGTAGCCGGTACCGGCTTCATCCCCACTGAATATGTGGATATCTCCGACACCATTGAACTCAAGCTGGAAGCTCTGGCCTGTCACAAGTCTCAGATTGACTGGATGCTCGAGCATGACCACATTGATTTCCTGGATTTCGTGCGCACCTGCTCCAAGGTGCGCGGTTACCAGAGCGGCGTGGCCTATGCAGAGGGTTTCCGTCCCAACCTGAATTACCTGCGTATGACCACCAAGCGCCTGCTGCCGTAAATAAAAGCCTGCAAGCGCGGCGACGCGCAGCGCATAAAGAGAAAATAAGAAACGAAAGGATCGATTTCACATGAGTCAGGCAGTTCTCCAGAACAAGAATAGCTTTGGATCGAAGGTAGCCAAGTTTACCAAGAATTACGCAATTATCCTTGCGATCCTGCTGTTGGTTGTCGCTTACACCATCGGTTCCCTGCTGATGTTCGGTGAACAGTATTTCTTCACCTGGAACAATCTGCGCAACATCCTCAACCAGACTGTTACGCTGGCTATTGTCTGCTGCGGTCAGGCCTTGATCGTAACCACCGGCGAATTCGACCTTTCCCTCGGCCAGAATGTCTGTCTCACCAGCTGCGTCATGGCGTGGCTGATCAAGTTCGGCGGCTGGAATCCCTGGCTGGCCATCATTGCCTGCGTCGTGGTCGGCGCTGCAGTCGGCGCAGCCAACGGCGTGCTGATTTCCTATTGCGGTATCCCCTGCTTCATCGTAACCCTCGGTTTCCAGATGATCTGCAAGGGCTCCGCAAAGATTGTTACCAACGCCTCCCCCATCCCCGGCATGCCTGAAGCCATCCAGTTCTTTGGCCGCGGATATATCGGCGGCAAGGCCTACGGTATTCCGATCAGCGTTGTGATCATGGTTGTGCTGTTCATCATTGCCATGTTCATCACCAACCACACCAAGTTCGGCCGCTGCCTGTACGCCATGGGCGGCGGACGCGAAGCTGCATACTTCGCGGGCATCAACGTCAAGCTCTATCGTTTCCTGGTTTACACCATCGCAGGCGCACTGTGCGGCTTCTCCAGCATCATCCTGGTCACCCGCCTCGACTCCGCAGCCCTGACTAATGGTAACCTGTACGAGTTCGACTCCACCATCTCCTGCATCCTGGGCGGTATCTCCCTGGCCGGCGGCCGCGGCAAGATCATCCAGGCTCTGTTCGGCGCTCTGTTCCTCACCCTGTTCTTCAACGGTATGACGATGATGAACGTTAACCCCTTTGTACAGGACGTACTCAAGGGCGTCGTCATGGTCGGTGCTGTAGCGCTTGACGTACTGCGCAACCGCCGCAAGTAAGGAGGAGAGATCACTGTGAGCGATATCATCCTCGAATTGAAAAACATATCCAAGTCCTTCCCCGGCGTTAAGGCGCTGGACGACGTTTCCTTCTCCATTGAGAGAGGTACCGTTCATGCCCTCGTCGGCGAAAACGGTGCCGGCAAGTCCACGCTGATCAAGGTGCTTGCAGGTATCCACCAACCAGAAGTTGGCGATATGATCCTCAACGGCAGCAAATCCGTCTTCAAAACTCCCAGCGAGTCCCAGAAGGCAGGTATCAGCGTCGTTCACCAGGAGATCAAGCTTTCCGAAACCCTTTCCGTTGCCGAAAACGTGTTTCTCGGCATGCTGCCCTACAAGGGCTTCCTCGTTGACTGGAAGACCATGCGCGTCAAGGCTGACCAGATGCTCACCCAGCTGGGCCTTTCCCTGGACGTCGAGGCCATCGTCAGCGACCTGTCTGTTGCTCAAAAACAGATGGTTGAAATCTGCAAGGCCATCAACCGCAACTGCCGCCTGCTGATCATGGACGAGCCCTCTGCAACCCTCACCGAGAAGGAGCAGAAGGTCATGTTCGAAACGGTCAAGCGCCTTCGCGAGCAGGGCATGACCATCATTTACATCTCTCACCGCCTGGACGAAATCTTTGACCTGGCCGACAATGTAACCGTACTGCGCGACGGCAAGCACATCAAGACCCTGGCTGTCAAGGATGTAACCCGCCAGCAGCTGGTTTCCATGATGGTTGGCCGTGAAGTGACCAACGAGTATCCCAAGGAGACCGTTCCGATCGGAGAAGTTATCCTGGAAGCCAAAAACATCGTGCGCAAGGGCGTTCTCAAGGACATCTCCTTCCAGCTGCGCAAGGGCGAAATCCTGGGCATTGCTGGTCTGGTCGGCGCAGGCCGCACTGAGCTTGCACGCGCCGTGTTGGGCATCGATAAGATCGACTCCGGTGAAGTATACCTGAACGGCAAGAAGGTTGAAATCAAGTCCTTCCGCGACGCCATCAAGCTGGGCTTTGCTCTGGTTCCGGAAGACCGCAAGCAGCAGGGTCTGGTGCAGATTCTCACCGTAAAGCGCAACATCTGCCTGGTCAACCTGGATGCAGTTTCCTCCGGCTCCGTAGTCAGCGACGCAAAGGAGCGCGAACGCGCCCTGGAATATATCGGCAAGCTCTCCATCGCCACTCCCGGCCCGGACACTGAGGTTCAGTACCTCTCCGGCGGCAACCAGCAGAAGGTTGTTATTGCCAAGTGGCTGCTGCAGGATGCAGACATCATCATCCTGGACGAGCCCACCCGCGGTATCGACGTCGGCGCCAAGAGCGAAATTTATCTGCTGATCAACGATCTGATCAAGTCCGGCAAGTCCGTCATCATGATCTCCTCCGAGATTCCGGAAATCGTCGGCATGTCTGACCGTGTTCTGGTCATGCATGAAGGCCACAAGGTTGGTGAGCTCTCCCGCGAGGAAGTCTCCCCCGAAGCCATCATGCGCCTGTGCGTATAAGCGCACCTTTTCCAAGTTCCTAACCGCTTAAGCGGTAAAAAACAATAGGAGGTTTCACCATGAAAAAGACTCTCGTTTCTCTGCTTCTGGTTGTAGCCATGCTCGCATGCTTCTGCGTGCCCTCTATGGCCGAAGAGCCCCTCAAGATCGCTGTTGCCCACATCACCATGTACGATGAGTGGTGCAAGGCTGTTTACGATGAATTCGTAGCACAGTGCGAAGCACTCGGCTGGGAAGTAACCATTGCTGACGGCAACCTGAACGCTGAAACCCAGCAGAAGCAGGTTGAAGACTTCATCGCCCAGGGCGACTATGATGCAATCTGCATCGACCCCGTCAACTCTGACGGCATCATCCCCACCCTCGAGACCGCAGGCGAGAAGGGCATCCCGGTATTCGCATTCGACAGCGGCACGGCCTATGCTGACCTGGTTACCCACGTTGCATGGGACCATGCAGAAACCGGCGTTCTGACCGCAGAATGGGTTGCAAAGTATGCTCAGGAAAATCTGGGCGGCAAGGTTAAGGTTGGCGTTCTGGCCATGCTGAACGCTGTTCACACCCAGGTTCGCGGCGAAGCTTTCGTTGCACGCCTGAATGAGCTGCTGGGCGAAGAAAACGTAACCTACGTCTTCAACCAGGACTTCGGCGAGACCCGTGAATCCGCAGCCAACATCGTTACCAACAACATCATGAAGCCCATCGACGTCATCTGGGGCGCTGTTGACAATGCCGCTATCGGCGCTGCCACCGCACTCGAGCAGAACGGCGCAGAAGGCACCATCGTTGTATCCGCAGGCGGCTGGGGTGCAGAGCCCTTCGGCAAGATCAATGCCGGCGATCCCTACTACAAGATGTGCATCGGCGTTTCCGCTGCCAACATCGTTGCTCTGACTCTGGATTCCATCGAAGCCTACATGAACGGTGAAGAAATCCCGAAGTCCCAG
>JAGBAU010000191.1 GCA_017938785.1 Clostridia bacterium | reverse complement strand
CTGGACAATGTGGATTTTTCGGTGGGCCAGGGCGAAGTTCACGCGCTCCTGGGTGAAAACGGCGCGGGTAAATCCACGCTGATGAACATCCTCGCCGGCGTCTACACCCGCGACAGCGGCAAAATCACGTTTGAAGGCAAGGTTATGGACCACGTAACCGTTCAGTCCTCCGAGCAGGCGGGCATTGCCTTCGTCCACCAGGAACTCAACCTCTTCAACGACCTGAAGGTTTATGAAAACATCTTCCTGCGCAAGGAACTGCTGACCAAGATCGGCACCCTGGATAAGAAGAGAATGATCGCCGAAACGGCACAGCTCTTCGAGCGCCTGGGCGTGGATATCGATCCCGACGTGCCGGTCAGCGAACTGGAAACCAGCAAAAAACAGCTGCTGGAAATCGCAAAGGCGCTCCACGCCAATGCAAAGCTGCTCATCCTCGACGAGCCCACCACGGCGCTCAACAATCGCGAGATCGATCATCTCTTCGGCATCGTGCGCAACCTGAAGGCCCAGGGCACCTCCTTCATCTTCATTTCCCATAAGATGACGGAGATCTTCACCATCGCAGACCGCTACACCGTTCTGCGCAACGGCCAGATGGTCGGCAGCGGCGCCATCGCCGACACCAATCCGACGGACGTCACCCGCCTGATGGTCGGCAACTCCTACTCCGATTCCGACATCTACGCATCCCGAAACCTGGGTGATGCGATCCTGAAACTTGAGAATTATTCCGGCCAGGGCTTTGAAAACATCAACCTCACCATCCGCAAGGGCGAGGTTGTGGGCTTCACCGGCCTGAAGGGCGCCGGCATCAGTGAACTGATGCAGACCATCTTCGGCGTCATGCCCTCCACCGGCGGCAAGCTGACCGTCATGGGAAAGGAAGCCACCGGCGGCATCCACAAGGCCATGGTAAACAAAATCGCCATGATCGCCGCCAACCGCAAGGAAAACTCCATCCTGCCGGATTTCACCCTGATGGAAAACAACTATGTTTCCGAACACACCCTTTCCGCCAAGAAGCAGCTGATCAAAAAGAAGCAGGAAAAGGAAAAGTTCATGAGCATGCGCTCCCTGCTGAACATCCGCTGCAACGGCGAGGGCGACCTGATCACCAGCCTCTCCGGCGGCAACCAGCAGAAGGTCATCCTGGCCCGCTGGCTCAATACCGACGCCGACATCCTGCTGATGGATAACCCCACCCAGGGTATCGACGTAGGCGCCAAGGCCGAGATCTACAAGCTGATTCTGCAGCTGGCCGAGCAGGGCAAGACCATCCTGGTCAACACCCTGGAGATTCCCGAGCTGCAAAAGGTGGCCGACCGCTGCGTGGTATTCTACCACGGCAACATCCAGAGCGTGCTCAGCCACGAAGAAATCACCGAAGAAAAGGTTATGCTTGCGGCAACGAATGCCATCAATGCTGCGGAAGGAGCGGTTGGATAAATGAACACTGCAAAGAATAAGAAATCCCTTACCAAGGTTCTTGGTAGCTACAGCTTTATTCTGATCTGGGCTTGCATCCTGGTTGCATACCTGATTATCAACTGGGGCGCCACCACCATCAACGGCGTCATGAACATTCTGCGCCACAGCGCAGTGGTTGGCATCATGTCCTTCGGTATGGGCCTGGTCATCATCACCAGCGGCATCGACCTGTCCGTCGGTTCCATGCTGTCCCTGATCGGCGGCATCGGCGTCGTGACCTTCAATGCCACCAACTCCATCTTTGTCACCCTGCTGGCAGTTCTAGCCATGGGCGCACTGCTGGGCTTCTTCAACGGTTTGCTGATCGGTAAGGTTAAGATGCCTCCCTTCATCGTAACCCTGGCCACCATGCTGATTTACCGTTCCCTGGCTCAGTACTACCTGCGCACGCTGAAGCTGTCCATCTACAACATGGACGGCGGCCTGTCCAGCTATGATCCCTTCTACAACTTCGGCCAGTACAAGATCGCAGGCATCCTGCCCATGGCGGGCCTGATCCTGATCATCGTCACTGCCATCATGGTCTTCATCTCCACCAGCACCAAGTTCGGCAAGTCCGTATACGCCATCGGCTCCAACGAAAGGGCAGCCCGCCTGGCCGGTATCAACGTGGAATGGACCCAGGTTGCGGTCTACACCATCACCGGTGTTCTGTGCGGCATCAGCGCTTTCATGTGGCTGGCCATGAACGGCTCCGTTGACCCGGCCACCATCGGTCGAAGCAACGAAATGTACGCCATCGCGGCGGTCGTCATCGGCGGCATCAGCATGGCGGGCGGCAAGGGCAAGCTGCTGGGCGTGCTCTTCGGCGCAATGAGCTACACCATCATCGACAAGATCATCTCTTCCCTGGGCCTCGATGCTCTGATCAATGATACCATCAAGGGTTCCATCCTGCTGGTAGCGGTATTTGTACAGATCATCATCCCCGCCCTGCGCAAGGCGACGAAGCGCCGCAGCTGATAAGCTGCCGCGTTATAGCGACGAATCCCTGCCCCGTAGATTATGGAGCAGGGATTCTTTGTTTCGTTCCTACAGTTATTTCAATATAAAGCACGAAATCCTGCCCGTAGATTATGGGCAGGATTTCTTATGTATGTTTTTAGATGATGCCGCGCATGATGAGCACCGCAAAGATGCAGCTGACCAGCACAAGAACGGCAATCAGGCTGGCGCCCAGGGCGTTCTTCTTGGGAGCCGGCGCGCCGGGCTTCATTTCCACCAGACCGCTCTTTTTCAATGCACGGGATACGGGCTTATAGACCAGTATGGTGATGGCGCCGTTCAGCAATCCCTTGATCAGATTAAAGGGCAGGAATACGGGTACCAGCATGGCTGCGACGGCCTCGCGGGGGTAGCCCATGTAATAGGGCGTTACGAAATAATTCCACATGAGCATCAGCGCCGTCATCAGCAGCACGCCCACAGCCAGGCCCACGCCTGCACCGCGCAGGGTATGGCGGCGCTTATACAGGGCGGTTGCCGGCCAAAGGAAGGCCGCACTGGAGAGGAAATTCATCAAAAAGCCGATGGGACCGGTGGAGCTCACGGTGAGCATTTCGATCAGAGCCACCACAAATGCAATGGCCAGACCCGGCATGGGGCCCAGGATGAAGCCGCTGATCACCAGGATCACATCCTTGGGATCGTACTTCAGAAAATCAACGCTGGAAATCGGGATGCGGCCCACTGCCATGATGATATAGGCGAGGGCGGCAAACATGGCCATGAGGGTCAAACGATGGGTCTTGCTCTTTACGGTCATAATAATCCTCCTTACCGCGAAATCCGGAAAAACAAAACGCCCCGGGACATCGGTCTCGGGGCGTAGAACAAGCATGTGTGAAAATGCGGATTTCGCGCCTTCTTTCATCCGGACTCTACCGTCGGTACCGGAATTTCACCGGTTCATGCGCCATCGGCGCGCGCGGACTCTACCGCCGGTCGGGAATTTCACCCTGCCCTGAAGACATGCTCCATGGTTAATATATACCCACGTACCGCTGCTGTCAATCCCATCCCGGCAATTTTCTTAATTTCGTCCATTCCGGATTGACAAGCGGAGGAGAAGGGGGTAAACTAACGGAGCAACAAAAGAATTCCGCGCCCTGCGGAAAGGAGCGTTTTCATGGCCATCCTCTTTGCAGTTTTCGAATTTGTTGGCACGGTATCCTTCGCCATCTCCGGTGCGCTGGAGGCCATACGCCACAAGATGGACCTGTTCGGCGTCATCATGCTGGGCCTGATCACCGCCTGCGGCGGCGGCATACTGCGCGATATCGTCATCGGCGTGATTCCGCCCCGGGTGTTCCGGGATCCCACCTGGGCCATACTGGCGATCATCATTTCCCTGCTGGCATTCATCCTGCTGCGTTTTTCAAAGGCCGCTCTTCAGCACTTCACCCGCCTGCGCGAAGCCCTGTACTTCATCGCAGATACCGGCGGACTGGCGGCATTCACGGTTCTGGGTATTGAATCCGCAGGCGAGGGCAACATGGCCCTGCTGCTCTTCGTGGGCATGATCACCGGCGTGGGCGGCGGCGTGCTGCGCGACGTTCTGGCAGGTACGGTTCCCAGCATCTTCCGCAAGCACATCTACGCCCTGGCCTCCGCCGCAGGCGCACTCACCGACATCCTGCTGATGCGCATCCTGCCCCATGAAATCGCCATGCTGGCCGGCTTCTGCGTCGTCGTACTGATTCGCGTGCTTGCCCGCTACTTCCACTGGAACCTGCCCCACATCGAATAAAAAGCAATGAAAGAAATCGGGTCCATAATCTACGGGCCCGATTTCGTGTTTTATATTGCAATGGCTGTAGAAAAGATGCAAAGAACTCCCGCCCCTTTGATTGGGGCGGGAGTTCATCACTATAACGCGGAAACCTGGTGGCAACAGCGCCTCGCCGCTTAGAAGGCCTTCTTCAGGGTGCCCTTCTGCACGAAGGCGCCCTTGCCATTCATGGTCTTGATGTAAGCCCACTTTCCGGAGGTCTTGTAAACCATCACATACTTACCAGAAGCAAGCTTGCCGCTCTTTTTCAGGGAAGAGCCGGAGCGATTGTACATCTGGGTGGTGGCGGTTGTCTTGTAAACGGAATCCAGGCGCATGGCGCCGTAGGTGGTGAGATACTTCTTATAGACGTAGCCGGTCTTGCCATTGCTGGTAATTACCCTGCACATCTCATCATCCTTGGAGCCCCAATAGAGCACCTTCGTACCCTTGCGCAGGCGGGCAATCTGCTCACCGCTTTCAGAGCGCAGGCGCACCCAGTCGGTATTGGTCTTCATAATTCGGGCGATGGATGCAGCGCTTGCAGTCATCGGAGCCATCAGCATGGCCAGAATCATCATAAAACAAAGTACAGATTTAAACACGTTACGCTTCATTCCAACGCACCTCCACTATTTATTGATATTCTATCACATATATTTCAGACTTGCAAGCATTTTGAAACATTTTTGTGATATTTTTCACACAATTAATTGAAATAGACCAATTCCTCTTCGGGAGCCTCGGCGGGAGTGATGGTCTCCTCCAGCAGAATCAGCGCGTCGCGGCCGTGCAGGGGGCTGAAGGAAGCCTCTGCCCTGGCGGTGAGATAGATCCAATCGTTGGTATCGGGCTCCTTGGTATCGTAGCGGCACAGGAAGCCGATACCGCCGATGTCATCCACACAGCAGGTCATGGCATGACGGCCGAACACAAAGCAGCGCTTGGGCATGTCCTCCATGCGGAAAGCGCGGCCCTTGGCGCGGATGCGCTTGCCATCGTAGCGGTCGGGATGCTCCATGGCGTCCAGGTAGAAGATGCCGAAGTCCTTATCGCCGATCTGGATGGGATCCGCCTTCACATCGTAGGGCAGGTCCTCCTCGGTCACGCCGTCGTCCATGCTGCCATCGGTATTTTCGAAGAAAATACGGGTGGTATTGTTCATGGCGAGGGTCGCGCGGCGCCACTTGCTCTTGGGCATCTCATCGTTGCAGCGGTTGAAGATCACCAGGTCTGCTTCCTGGATGCCATCCGCCATGAACTTGCGCATATTGTTCAGGTACAGCTCGTAGGTGGTGGCGTCAATCAGGGTGATGATCTGGGCCAGCTCCCAGTTGCGGGGCTTCTTGGCGGAATACAGGGTCTGCAGCAGCCAGGTGCTGTTGTACTCGATGAGCACGCGCTCCGGGCGGTATTCCTTGTCCAGCTTCACCAGTGCGTCGCCGGACATTTCTTCGGGACTGTTCAGGGTGACCATAACGGTGTTGGTCTTCTTCAGCAGCTCCGGATCATACTCCTCCTCGCCCTCTTCGCAAACGAGCAGCAGGGTGCGCTCACCCTCGGAAAAGCCGTCGTCCGTGAGCATCTCCTGCATGAAGCGGGTTTTGCCGCTCTCCAGAAAACCGGTAACAATGTATACAGCAGCTTCCATATCTTTTGAACTCCTTACAGGCCGAACAGTTCTTTGAGTGCGCCCTCATGGATGCCGGTGCCGATCACGCACAGGCGGCCGGTGTAATCGGCGCTGCCATAGCGGACATCGGATTCGCCGGGAACATAGTCAAAGTGCAGCCACTTGCCGTCGTTGAGGGGCAGGATGCCCTTTGCACGCAGGATGATACCGTACTTATCTTCATTTTCCAGTGCTTCCAGAGCGGAGCGGATGGCGGCCTCCTCAAACTTGCGGGGAGTTTCAACGCCGATGTTCTGGAACACTTCATCGGCATGGTGGTGGCCGTGATGGTCATGGCAGCCGCAGGTGCAGCCTTCGCCATGCTCATGATGATGGTCGTGATGGTGATGATGCTCATGGTCATGGTCATGGCCGCAGCAGCATTCATGCTCATCATGGTCGTGATGGTGATGATGCTCATGCTCATGATCGTCGCTGCAGCAGCATTCGTGCTCATCGTGGTCGTGATGGTGATGGTGTTCATGATGCTCGTGAACAACCTCTTCGGTGTTCAACAGGCTCTCGGCGCTCTCAATCACTTCCAGCATCTGTTCGCTGGTCAGCTCATCCCAGGGAGTGGTGATGACACGTGCATGCTCGTTGTATTCGCGCAGCAGTTCCACGCACTTTTCAATCTTTTCCTCAGTGGATTTCTGGGTACGGCTGAGGATGATGGTTTCGGCATTTTCAATCTGGTCGATGAAGAATTCGCCGAAATTCTTGGCGTACATGCGGCACTTGCCCACGTCTGCAACGGTAGCGCTGCCTTCGAGGGTGATTTCGTGATCCTTCATCAGGTCTACAACCACCTTGCGGATATCGCTCAGCTTGCCAACGCCGGAAGGCTCGATAACGATACGATCGGGATGATAGGTTTCAATCAGCTCATCCAGCGCGCGGCTGAAGTCGCCCACCAGCGTACAGCAAATGCAGCCGGAGTTCAGCTCGGTGATCTGGATGCCGGAATCGCGCATGAAACCGCTGTCAACGCCAACCTCGCCGTATTCATTTTCCAGCAGCACAACCTTTTCATTTTTAAATGCGCCGGAGAGCAGTTTTTTGATCAGAGTGGTTTTGCCGGCGCCCAGGAAGCCGGAAATAATATTGATTTTCGTCATGGTATTTCTCCTCAATGATT
>JAGBAU010000019.1 GCA_017938785.1 Clostridia bacterium | reverse complement strand
CCCAAACGCCCAGGGAAAACCGGCTGCGCAGCCACAGGCCCAGCAGGGAAAAGCCCGCCAGCGGAGCCGCTACGCTCACGCCCAGCTGGGTCATCCAGACCAGCATGTTGACCTCCTTCAAGCCGCATTCCTCCGAACATTTCAAATTCTTCCCACTATATCCAATTTTACCATGTGCCGGCAAATAAAGCAATAAAAATTGACGATTTATTCGCGAAAAACAGTGTAAGCTGTATTTTGTCCGGTCTTGACAAAAAACAATCCGGGCATATAAAAAACCCGCCCGGGCAAAACTGCCCGGACGGGAAAACGGATATTCAATTATGCGGCCTTCTTCTGCATGGCGCGGATCACGAACAGGGTGCCCACCATCAGCACGACGCCGATGGGCAGGCAGATGATCCAGTTCTGCACAAAGCCGCTGAGCAGGTAGCAAACGAAGGAAACCACGGCCACGGTGATGGAGTAGGGCAGCTGGGTGGACACGTGGTTCACGTGCTCGCACTGGGCACCTGCACTGGACATGATCGTGGTGTCGGAGATGGGGCTGCAGTGGTCGCCGCAGACCGCGCCGGCCAGGCATGCGCTCATGCCGATGACCACCAGCTCGCTGCCGGCGGGGAATACGCTCAGCACGATGGGAATCAGGATGCCGAAGGTGCCCCAGCTGGTGCCGGTGGCGAAGGCGATCAGGCAGGCCACAACGAAGATGATGGCGGGCAGGAAGTTCTGCAGCGCGCCTGCGCCTGCCAGGGCATTCTGTACGAATACATCGCTGCCCAGCAGGCCCGTCATGGTCTTAAGCGCCGTGGCCATGGTCAGGATCAGGATGGCGGGCACCATTGCGCACAGGCCCTTGGGGATGCACTCCATGGCTTCCTTGAAGGAAATCAGGCGGCGGCAGACCATCCAGATCACGGTGAATACCAGCGCCACCATGCCGCCCAGGGGCAGACCCACGGTTGCGTCGGTGTTGCCGAAGGCCACTACGAAGTTGCCCTGCGCCTCGCCGGGTGCGAAGAAGCCGCCCACGTACATCAGGCTCAGGATGCTCACAACGATCAATACGCCGATGGGCAGGATCAGGTCGATCACGCGGCCCTTGGCAGAGCCCTTGGGTGCGCTGTCCTCGCTGATGACCTCGCCGCCGTTGGTGAACAAATCGCCGTTCATGGCGTTCACTTCATGCTTCTTCATCGGGCCGTAGTCGAACTTCATCAGCACGATGGCCACGATGAACACCAAAGTAAGAAGGCTGTAGAAGTTGTAGGGGATGGCGCGGCAGAACAGCGCAAGGCTGGAAACCGGCTCGCCGGCTGCGTTGGTCACGCCGCTGGTGTAGTCCGCCACGGCCGCGGCCCAGGAAGAGATGGGCGCGATCATGCAGATGGGGGCAGCGGTGGCGTCGATGAGGTAGGCAAGCTTTGCGCGGCTCACCCTGTGGCCGTCGGTCACGGGACGCATGACGCTGCCCACCGTCAGGCAGTTGAAGTAGTCGTCGATGAAGATCAGGATGCCCAGGGCGAAGGTGCACAGCTGCGCGCCCGCCTTGGACTTGATGTTCTTCTGGGCCCATGCGCCGAAGGCTGCGGAGCCGCCGGCGCGGTTGATCAGCATGATCAGCGCGCCCAGCACGGCCAGGAAGATGAAGTTGCCCGCGGTGCCGGTGACGGAGGCGATCAGGCCCTGCTGCACGATGGTGTCCACAGTGGGGATGATGCTGAACTGGTTGTATAAAAGCGCGCCCACCACGATGCCGCAGAACAGGCTGGAGTAAACCTCCTTGGTGATCAGCGCCAGCACGATGGCCACCAGCGGCGGTACCAGGGACCAGAAGGTGCCGATGAACATGTGCACGGGAGCGGCGGCTTCGGCCGCAATTTCCTCGGCGAACACGGTCACGGTGGCCATCAGGCAGATGAGCAGCACCGTGCCCAGCAGGAGCAGTTTCTTCTTCATGATTTTTCTTCCCTTCAAAGTATTGTTCACAGCGCAAAAAAATGAGGCCGCGAACCAGCGCGGCCCCACCATAACATGCATGATGAAAATACCACGATAGCTCTCCACAGATCCGGCAGGCCGGATTCAATGTGACAGTCCGCGGCATATTCTGCAGCGGCCCAACCCCTGCTCCCCGGAAAGGGAGACAAGGATTTCGGCGAAGCGCCCTTTCGCCCGTGCGTTTCCGCGCCGGTATCGGGCTACTGATGCGCATCGCGCCTCTATCATTGCGGATTCATTATACAACGGCTACTGTTAAGGTTCAACGCAGCATGGGTAAAAGCGCCAAATTCCCGCTAAAATAAGGGCCGGGAAACCCCTGCCTCCCTTGTGCAAAGGGAGGTGGCCCGGCGCAGCCGGGTCGGAGGGATTGTCGTCCCCCCGCCCCAACAAAAAAATCCGCAGCGGGGGGTTCGCTGCGGATGGAAGGGAAGGGGAACCGTTATGACCTTTATCCTTTTGAATCAGCCGACCTGGTGCTTTACGCGGTCTCGCTCCTCGGCGCACTTTGCGTTGTTCCACCGGTCCATGGTGCCCACCAGGTAACCGGTGATGCGGCGGATGCGCTGGAAGGGAACCACGCCGATGTCGTAAGTCAGCTCCACGAAATCGCCGTCCACCAGGATGTCGATGGCCTTCAACTTTGCGCCGTACTTCTCGCGGCCCCGCGCCACGTAACGGGCGGCCTCGTCCTCGGGAATTTCGCCGCCGGTGATGTTCAGGCGGCAGTCATCTATGATCATGGGTAAAACCTCCTTTCAGCTGCTTATAGATAAACCGAAATTCCATGCTTGAAACAAACCTCACTCAATGATACAATAAAAACAGATTTTTGCAAAGAGGTACACGGCATGGATAACAAGCGCAAACTCAACCCTGAACACCTCAAACAGGTGATCGCTCTGCCCAACAGCTGCCCCTACTACCGCCTGCTGGGCGTCCGCATCCTGGAAATCGGCCCGGGCTTTTCCCGGGTGGAGCTGGATGTGGAGGATAAGCTGATGAACCCCTTCGGCAGCGTGCACGGCGGGGCCTACGCGTCCCTGATCGACGTGGCCGCCTACTGGTCCACCTACTGCGACCGCGCCGAGGACGCGGGCTGCACAAGTCTGGATTTGAACGTCACCAACCTGGCCATGACCCGCAGCGGAAAGCTCACCGCCGTCGGCCGGGCCGTGAAGGTGGGCCGCAGCGTGTGCATGACCGAGGTGGAGGTGCACGATGATACCGGCAGGCTCGTCGCCCACGGCACCAGCAAGCTGCTCATGCTCCAGGGCCGCCAGAGCTTTACGGACCTGATGCGCGCCGCCGGCTGCCCCCAGCTGCCGGATAAATACCTGGATTGAAACCAGCCGCCCTTTGGGGCGGTTTTTTGTTTGCTTGGTTAACAGATTGTTTACTTGCATTTGTATACAATGGGTGCTATAATCCAAACTGTCGTCGCAAGACGGCGCTGTTTGCAGGAAATACGGCTCGGCCGTGACCGAAGGAGTAACACTCTCAGGTGTCCGCAAGGATGAGGACTGTAAACGGGGTAAGGACTTTGGAGACGCCCGGGCAACCGGGGGCCGAAGGGGCAAGCGCTCAGAGCATGCATCGGGGCGTGAATCTCTCAGGCAAAAGGACAAAGTTTGTATCTCTCATTTTCAATGGGGGATATGCTTTATTTGTGTCCGAAGTCATTATCCAATGGATAATGGCTTTTTTCTTTACCCGGCAGCGCCAACCACAATCCAGAAAGGAATTGAAACTGACATGGACGCATTGCTCAAGATTGTTCAGACCATCAACCTGTACCTCTCCGACTATATCCTGATCGTTCTGCTGATCGGCTGCGGTTTGTATTTCTCCATCCGTACCCGCTTCGTTCAGGTTCGCTGCTTCGGCGAGGGCATGAAGCGCGTATTCGGCAATTTCTCCCTCTCCGGCGGCAAGCAGAAGAGCGGCCTTTCCTCCTTCCAGGCACTGACCACCGCCATCGCAGCCCAGGTCGGCACCGGCAACATCGTCGGCGCATGCGGCGCGATCCTGGTCGGCGGCCCCGGCGCCATCTTCTGGATGTGGATCATCGCCTTCTTCGGCATGGCCACCATCTACGCTGAGGCAGTTCTGGCCCAGAAGACCCGCAAGGTCAATGCCGACGGCTCCGTCGCCGGCGGCCCGGTCTATTACATCAAGACCGCCTTCAAGGGCAAGTTCGGCACCTTCCTGGCCGGCTTCTTCTCCGTAGCCATCATCCTGGCCCTGGGCTTCATGGGCAGCATGGTTCAGTCCAACTCCATCGGCGAAGCCTGCTACAATGCCTTCGGCATTCCCACCTGGGTGATGGGCCTGGTGGTCTCCATCATCGCAGTGCTCATCTTCATCGGCGGCGTGCAGCGCATCGGCTCCGTTACCGAGAAGCTGGTTCCCGTCATGGCAACCCTGTACCTGCTGGGCGGCGTCATCGTGCTGATCGCCCGCATCAAGTACGTTCCCGAAACCATCGCCATGATCTTCAAGTATGCATTCAACCCCAGCGCCATCATCGGCGGCAGCATCGGCTTCGCCCTGAAGCAGGCCATTTCCCAGGGCGCCAAGCGCGGCCTGTTCTCCAATGAAGCCGGTATGGGTTCCACCCCTCATGCCCATGCCCTCGCAAACGTGAAGACCCCCCACGAGCAGGGCGTTGTCGCCATGATCGGCGTGTTCATCGATACCTTCGTGGTGCTGAACATCACCGCTCTGGTCGTCATCTCCACCCTGTATGCCGGTAACGGCCCCCTGGCTGCCGGCGCAGCAGAAGGCATCTCCAAGACCAACATGGCCCAGCTGGCCTTCTCCTCCGTATTCGGAAGCGGCGTCGGCGGCGCATTCGTAGCCATCTGCCTGCTGTTCTTCGCCTTCTCCACCATCGTCAGCTGGAACCTGTTCGGCCGCATCAATGTGCACAGCCTGTTCGGCAAGAAGGCGGATAAGATTTACTCCGTCATCGCCATCCTCTTCATCTTCCTGGGCAGCCTGCTCTCCAACGACCTGGTATGGGAGCTGACCGACACCTTCAACCAGCTGATGGTCATCCCCAACGTCCTGGCCCTGGTGGCCCTGGGCAGCCTGGT
>JAGBAU010000190.1 GCA_017938785.1 Clostridia bacterium | reverse complement strand
TATGCCGCGCCATGGACGAGCTGCTGCGGCAGGCGGCGCAGAACGACAATATCTCCACCATCTACGTTGTGGACGAAAACAACATGCTGGCCGGCGCCATCGATCTGAAGGATCTGATCATTGCCCGCCGGGATACGCCCCTCGCCGCCATCACCATGACCTCCTTCCCCTATGTGTACACCTGGGAAGCGGTTGAGGATTGCATTGACCGGCTGAAGGATTATTCCGAGGCCTCCATTCCGGTATTGGATTCCCGGAACCGGCTGTGCGGCGTATTGACCTCCCAGATCATCTCCCAGCTCGCCGATGATGAAATGGGCGAAGACTATGCAAAGCTTGCCGGCCTTTCCGCCGAGGAAGATCTGTATGAGCCCATCCAGAGGAGCATCAGGAAGCGCCTGCCCTGGCTGGTTATTCTGCTCGGGCTTGGATTGCTGGTCTCCGGCGTGGTGGGAATGTTTGAAAATGTGGTGGCCCACCTGACCATCATCGTCAGCTTCCAGTCCCTCATTCTGGACATGGCGGGCAATTCGGGCACCCAGTCCCTGGCCGTCACCATACGCGTGCTGATGGATGAACGGCTCACCCGCAGGCAAAAGCTTCGGCTGCTGGGCAAGGAAGCCCGCGTCGGCCTCATCAACGGCATGCTGCTTGGCCTGCTGTCCTTGCTGTGCATCGGCACCTATCTGGTGCTTCTGAAGGGACAAACCGTTTTCATGGCAGGCTGTATTTCCCTGTGCGCGGGTGCGGCGATGATCATTTCGGTCCTGCTGTCCAGCGTCTGCGGAACGGTGATTCCCATGCTCTTCAAGAAGCTGCACATCGATCCCGCCGTGGCGTCCGGTCCGCTGATCACCACCCTCAACGACCTGGTGGCCATCCTGTCCTATTACGGGCTCGCATGGCTGCTGATGATTCGCATACTGCATCTGTAAGCAAACAAACAGCGCCCCTCCATTTCGAAGGGCGCTGTTTGTTCACTTTTTTCTCTTTTCAGCCAGCAGCTCATCAGCGATGGGCTGGGCCCAGGGGTACTGCTGCATGAATTCGCCGTGGTAGGCGTTGACGGCCTCCGCCTTGCCCGCCTTGAAATCGGCGAGATCGCAATCGAATTCCTCGGTGTCCAGGTAGAGCACGCTGCGCTTGCGCTTGAGCAGCTTGTCCGCACCGGCGTCCTTCAGGATGTCTGAAAGCGCCTTGATGGTGGTTCTGTAGCCCAGGCCCTGGTCGCCGGTGCCGGACCATAGGGTGTCCACCATCTCGTAGATGGTCACCTCCCCGCCCATGCGGCTGACGCACAGGGCCAGCAGCTCCTTGGCCTTGGCGGATTTGAAGTTCACCAGCTTGCCGTCCACAAACATATCGAAGTGGCCAAAGGTGCGGAAGCGGATGCGCTTCTTCTGGCGTTCGCTGAGCAGGCGCGCACGCTCCAGGGCGTCGAGGATATCCTCGCGCTCATAGGGCTTGAACACCACGAAGTCCGCCTTAGCGTGGATGGCGTCGGCGGCATATTCCGGGTGGGCGGTCACGAAGATGATCACCATGCCCGGGCGGCAGGCGCGCAGCTTGCCCGCCAGCTCGATGCCCGTCATCTCCGGCATATCAATATCCAGCAGGGCAAAATCCACAGGGTTTTCGCGGGCATAGGCCAGGGCGTCGGTGGGATTATCAAAGAAACCCACCACATCGAAGCCCGGCATATTGCCGCATTCAATTTTAAACAGGTTCAGCGAGAGTGGTTCGTCATCGACGAGTATAACTTTCATTCCGTTTTTCCTTTCCGAACGATCTTCTTGGGCGTATCCAGGCTCACGGTCATGCCGCCGAATTCATTTTTTTCATAGACCGGCGGCGCGATTCCGTAGAATTCCAATCTCGTATTCACGTTCTTGATGGCGGTGGACTGCTTCTGCGCGTCCACGGCCTCGGGCGGTGCGGTGGGGCCTGCGCCGTTGTCGATCACCTCGATATGGTAGCCCAGCTTGGTCTCCCGGCACCTGAGAATCACACGTCCCCCGTCCCGGCGGCGCTGCACGGCGTGAATTACAGCATTCTCCACCAGCGGCTGCACCGTGAGCGGCAGGATTTCAAAATCCTCGGTCTCCACATCGAATACCATATCGAAGCGATCACCCAGCTGGGCCTGCTTGATATCCGTATAGGCGCGTATGGAGCGAAGCTCGCGGGAGAAGGGCACCGTTTCCTGCATGCGCTCCACGCCGTCCACCCGGTGGCGGATGTACTTGGCGAAGTCGCCGGTCATCTTGTAGGCCTTGTCGGCATCCAGGCGAATCAGCGCGCGGATGGAATCCAGCGTGTGATAGAAGAAGTGGCTGGTGATCTGTATGGTGGCGATTTCGCTTTTGGAAACCTCCAGCTGGGCCTCCAGGCGAATCTGCTTCGCCTGGGACATGACGATGCGCGTAATCACGCGGTAGATGATGATGTACAGATAGAGTATGATGGCCACATAGACAAGCCAGGTCATGGTTTCGGTGATATAATACCGGATGACCGCATAAATCATCATCAGGGTAAACAGGCAGATGATGAATCTGCGCTTGCGGCGCAGCTCCTGAATAAATTCATATATGATCAAGAGCGCACACAGCACGCGGGTAAAGCCCGCCATCTGGGGCATATCCAGTTTGGTGGTAAATTGCAGGATGCTCACCACAACGAGGTTCAGGATGCTCACCGCATGAATGCACTGGTCCAGCCTGCGCAGTTTTCCCTTATGTACCCGCATCAGGTAGCGGCTGTAGGCCAGCGGGCAGAGCATAAACGCCACATGCTGGATGAATATATAGGGTACGCGGTCGTTGATCCTGAGCAGCATGGTGGTCTGCTGCGCCGCCAGGAACAGCGCAAGGACCACAACGAACAGGCTCAGGGAATACAGGCCCGTATTGCCCACCACATAGTAGCGCATGATCACCGCCACGATGGCAAACGCCAGACCGATGAACATGATGGCCAGCGCCACGATGAGCCTCGGCATGGTCTTCATCACAACATAGTGAGAAACCTGCTCCGCCGTGCCGCTGCGCACTTCAGGAAGCATACTGCCGTAACCTTCGTAGGGCGTGGTGAGTTCAATCTCCAGCAGGCTGCCTGCGCTTCCGGCGGGGATGGGCACGTTGTTCCAGTAGCTGGGCGCGGCGGACATCATCTCTTCGCCCCTGGGCTTCAGGAAGGTATAGATCTCCCGCCCGTCCAGCTTCACCCGCACCTCCTGGTAGACGGAATAGAAGCATACGGACCGGGCTTCGCGGAATTCCTCCGGCAGGATGATGGCGATGTTGCGCTCCTGCACAGCCTGCATCTGCAATTCCTCCGCCTGCAGAACGGGCATCTCCTCCTGCACGCGTCCGTAATCCACCGCAGAGAAAGCGCTGTAGAGCAGCATTGCAAAGCAGATGAGCATCAGCGGCAGCACTTCCCGCACATGCCTGCGCTGTCTTTCGTTCAACATGCATACCTCCGCAGTTTTTATCCATCATAGCACAGAAATTGTGTCGATTCAAGCGACAGAAAGCACAAACATCACGCGAGTTTAACCCCCGGTGGATTGTGGACGCAAAACGGATGCGCTATGATAGAATGGAATATGAATAGAAATGAGATTATCAATGAGCGAAGTAAAGTTCTCTGAATTGAATTTGATTCCCGAAATGCAGCGCGCCATCGACGAGCTGGGCTTTGAATGCGCCACGGACATCCAGGCCGAAGCCATTCCCCGGATTCGCGAGGGCCGCGATATCATCGGCAAATCCCAGACCGGTACCGGCAAGACCCTGGCTTTCGCCATCCCTGCCATCGAAAAGATCGATCTGAGCGAAACCGAAACCACCGTGCAGGTGCTCATCCTCTGCCCCACCCGCGAACTGGCGCAGCAGGGCGCGGATGAAATCAAGAAGCTCACCCGCTTCATGCAGGGCGTATGGGTCACCGACGTGTACGGCGGCGCACCCATGGACCGCCAGATCATGCGCCTGCGCAAGTGCAACCTGGTGATCGGCACCCCCGGCCGCGTGATGGACCACATGCGCCGCGGCACCCTGAGCCTCTCCAACCTGCGCATGATCGTTCTGGATGAGGCGGATGAAACCCTCCGCTCTTCGAAGAAAATGCTCCAGGAATACTATGATAGCCTTGAAGAGCAGAAAAGGTGGACTCAAAGTCTCAATCCGAGTAAGTGGCACAGGAATGTGTCATGTGTATTACAAATGC
>JAGBAU010000189.1 GCA_017938785.1 Clostridia bacterium | reverse complement strand
GGGTGAACTCCAGCTCTACGTTGTCGAAGCTCAAAAGCTTTGCGTACTGGCGAACCAGTGCGTTCTTGGGCTCAGTGAGAATCTTCACCAGTGCGGTTCTCGACGATCTTCTCGATGCCGTCGAATGCGCCGCCGCAGATGAACAGGATGTTGGTGGTGTCGATCTGGATGAACTCCTGGTGGGGATGCTTGCGGCCGCCCTGCGGGGGAACGGAAGCGATGGTGCCCTCCAGGATCTTCAGCAGCGCCTGCTGCACGCCCTCGCCGCTGACGTCGCGGGTGATGGACGGGTTCTCGCTCTTGCGGGCGATCTTATCGATTTCGTCAATGTAGATGATGCCGCGCTGGGCCAGGTCGATGTCGTAATCGGCGTTCTGGATCAGGCGGAGCAGGATGTTTTCCACGTCCTCGCCAACATAGCCGGCCTCGGTGAGGCTGGTGGCGTCGCCGATGGCGAAGGGCACGTTCAGGATCTTGGCCAGGGTCTGGGCCAGATAGGTCTTGCCGCAGCCGGTGGGGCCGAGCATGACGATGTTGCTCTTCTGCAGCTCAACATCGTTCTTTTTGTTGTTCATGAAGCGGATGCGCTTGTAGTGGTTGTAAACGGCCACGCACAGCGCCTTCTTGGCGGCGTCCTGGCCGACCACATACTGGTCAAGCACTTCCTTGATCTCCTGGGGAGTCTTGATTTCGATTTCGCCGCAGGAGTTTACGGTGTCCACATCATCGGAAACGATTTCCTGGCAGAGCAGGATGCATTCGTTGCAGATGTAGGCATTCGGACCGGCCACCAGACGCCGCACCTGATCCTGGGTCTTGCCGCAGAAGGAACAGCGAATGGGATTGCCGTTGTTGAAGTCTTCCTTGTTTGCCATTTGGTCTTATCTCCTCGGAGCGATGATTTCGTCGATCAGGCCGTACTTGAGGGCTTCCTCGGCGGTCATGTAGTGATCGCGCTCAACGTCCTTTTCGATGGTTTTGATGGGCTTGCCGGTGTTCTGGGACAGCAGCTCGTTCAGGGTCTTCTTGATCTTGAGGATCTGCTCGGCCTGAATCTGGATGTCCGTGGCTTGGCCGCGTGCGCCGCCCAGAGGCTGGTGGATCATGATTTCGGCGTGGGGCAGGGCCTTGCGCTTGCCCTTGGCGCCCGCTGCCAGCAGGAATGCGCCCATGGAGGCTGCCATGCCGATGCACAGGGTGCTGACCTCGCACTTGAGGTATCTCATGGTATCATAGATGGCCATGCCTGCGGTTACACTGCCGCCGGGGCTGTTGATGTAGAGCATGATGTCGGCGTCCGGGTCTTCCATTTCCAGGAAGAGCATCTGGGCGACGACCAGGTTTGCGGTGGTATCGTCGATTTCGCCGCCGAGGAAGATAATGCGGTCCTTCAGCAGGCGGGAGAAGATATCATAGCTGCGCTCACCGCGGGAAGTCTGTTCGATTACATAGGGCACCATATTCACGGGCACACCTCCTAAACATAGCTTTATCATTTGCAGGCTGACACAAGTATATGTATAAGCCGCCTTGAAATATGAAAAACCCGCAGCGCAAGGTTGGATAAATGCAGCTGCGGGTTTTGTTTACCTATACTGCCGGGGTGCTGAGCCGCCCTTGCGCGCGACTGATGCATCCTGCAATGGAGAGATTATTCGGCGCTGTTCTTCAGGAAGGTGATGGTCTTCTGCAGGGAAGCGAGCTCTGCGAAGTATTCCTTATCGCCGTCGGACAGCATGGTCTTGAACTCGTCCAGGGTCTTCTTGTTCTGCTCAGCGTACTTGCCGATTTCAACATCGATCTCAGCTTCGTCAGCCTTGATTTCCTCGGCCTTCATGATGGCGTTGATGACCAGCTGGGTCTTCACGCGCTCTTCAGCCTGGGGCTTGTACATTTCGCGAACCTGTTCCATGGTCTGGCCGGTATACTTGAAGTAATCGTCCAGCTTCATGCCCTGGTACATCATGCGCATTTCCATATCGCGCAGCATGGCGTCGATCTGCTCTTCGATCATGGCGGCGGGGATGTCAACGTTGGCATTCTCGCAAACCTTTTCGATCACTTCGTTCTCGAAAGCCATCTCGGCGCGGTTTTCAGCCTGCTTCTCCAGCTTTTCGCGGATTTCGGCCTTGTATTCTTCAACGGTGTTGGCGTTCTCGGAAACTTCCTTTACGAAGTCCTCGTCCAGCTCGGGCATTTCCTTTTCACGGATGTTGTTTACATGTACGTGGAAGACAACTGCCTTGCCGGCCAGCTCTTCGGAATGATACTGCTCGGGGAAGGTGACGTTAACATCAACGTCTGCGCCGATTTCAGCGCCAACGAGCTGATCTTCGAAGCCGGGGATGAAGGAACCGCTGCCCAGAACCAGGTCATGGTTGTCGGCGGTGCCGCCTGCGAACTGTTCCTCGCCCAGGAAGCCTGCGTAGTTGATGTTCACCTGGTCGTCCAGCTTGGCTGCACGGTCGGAAACCTCAACCCAGCGGGAAGCGCGGTCGCGTGCGCGCTCAACGTCTGCCATAACGTCTTCATCTGCAACTTCGTCAACGGTCTTGACGATGCCCAGGTTCTTGTAAGCGCCCAGCTCAACGTCGGGACGTACGAAAACTTCAACGGTGAACTTCAGTTCCTTGCCGCGGCCGATTTCCTGAACATCCAGGTCGGGGCGGTCAACGACTTCAACGTTGTGCTCCTTCAGAGCTGCCTGATAGATTTCGGGGAAGATCGCATCGAATGCATCCTCATAGAAAACGCCTTCGCCGTAATGGGCTTCGATCACCTTCATGGGAGCCTTGCCCTTGCGGAAGCCGGGAATATTGATCTTCTTGACCATCTT
>JAGBAU010000188.1 GCA_017938785.1 Clostridia bacterium | reverse complement strand
GGAAGCATTCATAAGCAACGCAGGAAGCAATTTCTTCTGCCGTAGCCGGGAAGCCGCCGGTGCAGATGTAGGCAGCGCCGTACTTATCCGCTGCGGCAACATATGCCGGAGAGGTTGCACCGGCAACGATCAGGCCGTCCACATCGCCTGCAGCCAGAACGGATTCAACGGCGGATACGGCGGTATCACCGCCATCGCCCAACTCAAAGAAGATTACTTCTACACCAAAGGCATCGCAGGCGTACTGAATGGCATTCTGGTACTGGGAGCCGAGCTTATCGGAAAAGCTACGGTAGGCAAAGGCAATCTTAAGTCCCTGGGGAATTTCCTTATCGGTGTTGAGGGTTCCTGCGGCAAATTCTGCCATCGCAGAAACGCCCATGCCGAGGGTCAGAACGAGTACAAGCAGCAGTGCCAAAATCTTCTTCATGTTCATTCTCCTTCTTTCTTGGTTGGTTCTATCTCATCCCCGAAGCCGGGGATATGCACAGAATAACAGATCAGGATACAAGCTTGCCGTTGCTGCGATCATAGCTCAGCGCTACGATCACCACGAACAGCAGTCCCTTGATGCCGGAAATGATGGTTGCGTCCAGGCCCCAGAGCAGCAAGCCGTTGGAGAGCAGCGTAACCGTGAGCGCGCCCACAATTGCGCCGGAGATGCGGCACTTATCGCCGCCATTCATTGGGAAGCCGCCGAGGATAATGGCCATCATCACATTGAATTCATATCCGCTGCCCGACTGACTGGTAACTTTGCCGGTGCGGAAGAAAGCAAAGATTGAAGCCACGCCTACACAGATGCCCATGATGATGTAAGCAGTATAGATCGTCTTTTTCCGGGGTACACCCGCCTGTTCAGCTGCACTGGCATTGCCGCCGATCGCCTTGTTGAACTTGCCGATGGTGGTATAGTTGAACAGGTACCATGCGAGCAGCGTCACCACCACGAGAATCACAGCTTTTACCGCCGTGCTGTTCATATAGGAGTATTGTTGGTAATTGATGGCGATTTCGCTGTCCTCCACCAATGTTTTGAGCAGGCCGCTGAAAGATGTACGCACGCAGAGCGATCCCACAAACACCGGTACGCCCAGCTGCAGTGCAATGCTGGAAGTGCAGCATGCGCCGATCACGCAGGTAAGCACGCACACCAACAGACAGACAGGCAGCGGTGCGCCGGATACCAGCAGCATGCCGCAGAAGAGCTGCGCTACGCCGGACACCGAACTGATGGAAAAATCCATGCCGCCGTGGGCGTAAACAAAGGCGGAGCCGATCGCGATCAGGCAGAGCACAAAGCTCTGGTTGACCAGGTTCCCGAGATTATCCGCTCCAAGGAAGATTCCCTTGGTAACGATCTGGAAGAATACCAGCACGAAAGCCAGTCCCAGGAAGGGCACAATGCTGGACAAGCGCTTTTTTCGTTGTGCGATTCTATCCAGCCGCTGCTGGATTTTCACATTTTCTGCATTTCCCCTTACGGATTCTATCGTAGCCACTGCGCGCCCTCCTTCCTCAAATGATGTGGTCGATGATATCTTTTTCGCCAAGCTCAGCGCTGCGCATGAATTCACAGGTCTGCCGTCCATCCTTGAACAGCAGCATGCGGTCGCTCATACCGATGAGCTCCAGCAGTTCTTCAGAAATCATGATGATGGCCTTGCCCTGGCGCTTGAGCTGCATCATCAGCTTATACATGTCCGCCTTTACGCCAACGTCAATACCGCGGGTGGGACAATCAAGGATCAGGATGTCGGAATCCGTTCCCATCCACTTGGAGAAAACAACCTTCTGCTTGTTGCCGCCGGAGAGTTCCTTCACCAGCTGCTTCCCGTCCCGGCACTTGATGCGCATGAGAGAAATGTTGTCACAAGTGAGCTCCTTCTCCTTCTTCCGGGAGATATAACCTGTTCCCTTTGCTTTTATATTGTTGAGGGATGGCAGGACAATGTTGCTCTCGATAGACGCACTCAGGATAACGGATTCCTTGTCGCGGTCCTTGGATACATAGGCCATACGGTGCTTTACCGCCATCACAGGGTCGGTGACCTGTACTCCATCCTTCAATGTCACCTCGCCGGTGAGGGGCTTCTCAATGCCAAAGAGCACCTTGCCGATCTCATGCATACCGCAGTCGGAGAGGCCACCGAGGCCCAGGATTTCACCGCGATGCAATTGCAGACTTACATTTCTGAAATGGGGTCGCAGGGAAATATTCTTTGCTTCCAAAACCACCTCGTCAGAGCTGCTTCCATCGAAATCATCGCGGTAGTAGCTGCCGATGAGTTCTCTGCCCACCATCAACCGCCGCATCAGTTCAATGGACATGTTTTCCTTTTCCAGGGTATCAATGATTACGCCGTCGCGCAGCACGGTGATGGTGTTGCACACTTCCATCAGCTCGTCCAGATCGTGGCTGATGAAGAGCACGGCTTTGTTCTGTGCGTGCATGCGTTCAATCAGCTTATAGATCAGGGTTCTGCCCTTGGTGGCCAGCGCCGTGGTGGTTTCATCGATGATCAGAAGATCGGGGTTGGTGGACATTGCGCGGGCAATTTCCACAATCTTCCGGTCCTCAAAGTTCAGGGAATCAATCATCATTTCGCCGCGGATTTCCGGCGCGCCGATGTCCGCCAGGACCCGGTTCGCCTCCGCATTGATCTTCTTCCAGTTCAGCAGACCGAATTTTCGGAATTGCTCCAGGCGTCCGGCAAAGATATTGGAAGCCACGGTAATGCCGCCGATGGTACCCATCTCCTGGATAATCATGCTAACGCCGCTGCGCTGGGCATCCACCATGCTCGCCGGACGATATGGCTTGCCCTTCAGAGTAAACGTGCCGCTGTCTTCCCGCTGCGCGCCCGCAATGATGGAGGAGAAGGTGGATTTTCCGGAACCGTTTTCGCCAATCAGACCGCGGATTTCGCCCCTGGATATCTCCACATCCACATCAATCAGGGCTCGTGTGGAACCAAAGGATTTGTTCACGCCCCTGGCCGTAAGCAATACCTGCCTGCTCATTCTGCTTCACCTCTGCTGGATTGGTTCATTATGTTAATTCTAATTTCTTCAGCACATTCACTCTATCAGATTCTGAAACAAATTATCAAAAATCATTTCAATGCAGCTGAATTTCAATCGAAGCCGTTTCCAT
>JAGBAU010000187.1 GCA_017938785.1 Clostridia bacterium | reverse complement strand
CCACGCTTGAGAAATCCGAACTTAATTCTTGCAGGAAATGGGTTCGGGTTTCTCTTTATTTATTGATGAATTGATCTCCAAATGATGAAAAAGCACACATTGAAGAACTGAGTCTTCAGTGTGTGCTTTTTCATATCAAATGGGAAATTGCGCAGATTCCATGCAGCTTGAATTTAACGGCATGAGAGACTATGCGCAATGCCGGAGAATCAATCTACCTTTGGCAGCTTTTTGAGGGATTCCTGGATTTCCGCATCTGTAGGAATGTAGTTTTGCATCTTGCCGTCGTGGAAGCTCTCATAGGCATACATGTCAAAGTAGCCAGTGCCGGTGAGACCGAAAACGATGTTTTTTTCTTCGCCGGTCTCCTTGCACTTCATGGCCTCGTCAATGGCAGCGCGGATGGCATGGCTGCTTTCGGGTGCAGGAAGGATGCCTTCCACCCGGGCGAACTGCTCCGCAGCGGCAAATACATCCGTCTGAACGTAGCTGCGCGCTTCGATCAAACCGTCATCGTAGAGCTGGCTGAGCGTGGAACTCATGCCATGATAGCGCAAACCGCCCGCATGGTTGGGGGCGGGGATATAGCTGCTGCCCAGGGTATACATCTTCGCCAACGGGCACACCATGCCCGTATCACAGAAATCATAAGCGTATTTGCCGCGGGTGAAGCTGGGGCAGGAAGAAGGTTCCACGGCGATGATGCGGTAATCCTTTTCACCCCGCAGCTTCTCTCCCATGAAAGGCGCGATCAGGCCGCCGAGGTTGCTGCCGCCGCCTGCGCAGCCGATGATGATATCCGGAACGACGTCGTATTTGTCCAGCGCAGCCTTGGTTTCCAGACCGATGATGGACTGATGCAGCAGCACCTGATTGAGCACGCTGCCCAGCACATAGCGGTAGCCTTCACTGCCCACGGCCATTTCAACCGCTTCGGAGATGGCGCAGCCCAAACTGCCCGTGGTGCCGGGATGCTCAGCCAGAATCCTTCTGCCCACTTCGGTTTCCATGGAAGGGGAAGGCGTCACCGATGCGCCGTAGGTGCGCATGACCTCGCGGCGGAAGGGCTTCTGCTCATAGCTGCACTTGACCATATACACCTTGCAGTCCAGACCGAAGTAGCTGCAGGCCATGGAAAGCGCGGTGCCCCACTGTCCGGCACCGGTTTCGGTAGTCACACCCTTCAGGCCCTGTTGCTTGGCATAGTAGGCCTGGGCGATGGCGGAATTGAGCTTGTGACTGCCGGAGGTATTGTTGCCCTCGAATTTGTAGTAGATCTTTGCAGGTGTCTGGAGCTTTTCCTCCAGGCAATAGGCACGCACCAGCGGCGAGGGTCGGTACATCTTGTAGAAGTCCCGGATTTCTTCAGGAATATCAAAGAAGGGAGTGGAGTCGTCCAGCTCCTGACGCACCAGCTCCTCACAGAATACGCCGGAAAGCTCTTCGGCGGTCATGGGCTGCATCGTGCCGGGGTTCAGCAGCGGAGCCGGTTTGTTCTTCATGTCGGCACGCAGGTTGTACCATGCCTTCGGCATCTCGTTTTCGTTCAGATAGATCTTGTAGGGAATGGGTTCATGCTTCATGGTTTCCGTCTCCTTTCAATTCGTTTGCGGCTGGAATATGCCGCTGTTTTGCATGGGACAGAAACAAAAAATCCTGTCCCTGCAAATGTTTTTGCTGGGACAGGATATGAAAACAATCCTGCGGTGCCACCCGGCTTGGCGTATTATCTACAATACGCCCACTTTGCGCATGCCATCACATGCCGACCTTTGTTTACGGGGAGTCCGGCCCCGTCTCCCATACTCCGGATTGCTCCGTTTCTGATCGCCCTCAGAAGTCCATTCGGCGCATGTTTTCCTGCCGCAATCCCACCGCCTGCGGCTCTCTGGATGGAAAGGTGAATGCGCGTACTCACTCTTCATCAACGGTTTAGCAGAGTATAACACAGTGAAAATGCGCTGTCAATACCCTAAAGTATTTTTCCTAAAGAAAATTATTTACGCTCTGCTCAGTTAAAGCCTGTCCAGAACAGCCTGAGTCATTTCCGTACAGGAAAGTGGTTCGGCATTACTGCGGCCAAGGATATCCGCCGTGCGGCAGCCATCGTTGAGCGCGGAGTTGACCGCATTTTCGATGCAGTCAGCTTCTTCCATCAGATCAAAGGAATAGCGCAGCATCATGGCGGCGGAGAGAATGGTTGCCAGGGGATTGGCCCTGTTCATGCCCGCGATATCCGGCGCGGAGCCATGGATGGGTTCATACAGGCCGCGTCTGGTTTCACCGAGGGAAGCGCTGGGCAAGAGTCCGATGGAGCCGGTGATCTGGCTGGCTTCATCCGAGAGTATATCGCCAAACATGTTGCTGGTGACCACCACGTCGAACTGGGCGGGATTGCGCACAAGCTGCATGGCGGCATTGTCCACCAGCATGTCGCTGAGCTCCACTTCCGGGTATTCTGCGGCGATGCGGTGCACGGTTTCCCTCCACAGGCGGCTGGTTTCAAGGACGTTTGCCTTGTCGATGGAGATCAGCTTCTTGCGCCTTTTCATGGCAGCGTCGAAGGCCGCCCTTGCGATGCGTTCGATTTCCATCACGGAATAGGCTTCGGTATCGTAGGCTTCGCGGCCATGCTTGCTGTTGCGGCGGCCGCGATCCCCGAAGTAGATGCCGCCGGTAAGTTCGCGCACCAT
>JAGBAU010000186.1 GCA_017938785.1 Clostridia bacterium | reverse complement strand
GTCAATCTCGAGATCCTTAAACACTTCCTGGGTATCATGATACATCTTGCGACTATCGACGAAGCCATTCTTGGTGGGGAATCTGCCAAGCCAGACATTTTCCATAACATTGCGGCGCAGAACCTGGTTCAGCTCCTGGTGAACCATGGCAACGCCGTTATCGAGAGCATTGCGGGGGCTGGTAAAGGCTACCTCTTCCCCATTTACCTTGATCGTGCCTTCATCCTTATTGTAGATACCAAACAGGCACTTCATCAGCGTGGACTTACCAGCGCCGTTTTCGCCCATCAAGGCATGGACGGTACCGGGACGCAGCTTCAGCTGAGCATGATCCAAAGCCTTAACGCCCGGAAACTGCTTGACGATATCTTCCATCTCAAGCAGATAAGTGGATTGCTGCATTCTAATCACCGCACTTTTTCGTCTGATTTACATGGAAAGAAGAGGCGCTGAAAGCCTGCGCTTTCAAGCGCCTCCTCCATAGCTAGGTTACAAACCGATTGCTATCAGATCAAACTGAAGGTTTAAATTATTCAACCTCGGTGATCTTGGCGTAAGGGATACGTACGGAATAGCCGTCAGCAGCGTACTCGTAGTCGGTGCCTTCCAGCCAGGAGCCGTTGTCGAGGTAGTTCAGGGCGATCATGACGTTGGCATAACCCATGGCGTCGCCGTCCTGCTTGACGGTAGCGGTCATCTTGCCTGCTTCGATAGCGGCCAGAGCAGCGTCGGTAGCGTCAACGCCGATAACAACGATGGAGGGATCGCCTTCGTTGCCGGTGTTGTAGCCGAATGCGTTCATGGCTGCAACAACGCCGGTGCCCATGTCGTCATTGTTAACGAAAACAACTTCGATGTTGCCTTCGGTAGCGGTCCAGGTGGGAGTCATCTTCTCCTGAGCCTGAGCGGTATCCCAGTTGGCAACGATTACATACTCTTCGAGAGCGGGCTCCAGGGGAGCGCCCTGAGCGATAGCGGTCTCTTCAGAATACTGGGTACGTGCGATTGCTTCGGGGTTGTTGGGCTCGCCCATGAACTCTACGAACTGGATCTTGCCGTCGCCGTTCTTGTCGATGGCAGCGGGATCATCCTTCCACATGTCTGCCAGGATTTCGCCCTGCATGTCGCCGGCCTCACGGGGGGTGGTGCCGATGAAGATGGAGCCGGAGTCAACAACTACGGACTGAACGGTCTCAGCAGAGGGCTCCTTGTTGTAGAACAGGAAGGGGATGCCTGCATCCTTGAACATGTCAACCAGCTGCTGGCCGGAAGCAACTTCTGCCAGGTTGATGATGACGAAATCGGGCTTTTCGCCAACCAGCATGGTGGCCTGCTCGACCTGCTTTGCCATGTCGTCAGCTGCGTCGTACATGGTGAACTCGATCTTGTATTCGCCTTCTTCGTTGAGCTCGTCAACGGTTTCCTGCATTGCCTGACGTACGGAAGAGCCGAAGGTATCGTCATACTTCCAGATCAGAGCACGGATGTCATACTCCTTGACTTCCTCGGCGAAAGCGCCGACGGTGGACAGGGCCAGCACGAGAGCCAGCAGAACTACCAGGATTTTCTTCATTTTGAAATTCCTCCTTGTTGTTTTGTTATCTCAGAAGGCTCAGCCTTCCTATAACCTTCAACAGCGCGGCAGGAATATGTCTTATTCGTTCTGAAAGAACGAATAACGGCATATGCCGTTGCGCAATTATAGATTGATGTCAAACATAACCTTGACTTTATTATTTTAACCTAAATCATGCACAGTGTCAAGTAATCACTTCCCCGGGATGGAAAAAATGGCACACTTTTAATAATCTTGTCAGCGCAATTCCGTCACATTCCGGTATTTCAGAGAAATGGAAAGTCTGCCTCCCGTTCCAGCAAGAGGCAGACTTCGGTCTGTTTCTTACAGCTTGATGCGCTTGTAGCCCAGATACTTGCTCAGTGCTTCTTCAACGGCGCGCACGTGGTCGCCGGGGGTGATGATGGCGTGATGGCGGAAGCCTTCCTCCTGCATGGAGAACAGCTTATCCTGCAGGTTTTCCATTTCAATCACGCCGGCGGTGCCGAAGAATGCATCCTCAATGGGATCCTCGGTCATGACGCCCTTTTCAACGAAGTAGTGCACTTCCCCATTCTCGGTACGGCCGCCACAGATGGTGACCACGCCGGGCTTGATGCGGCCGACATTCAGGCCCCAGGAGCAGTTTTCGCCCTGGGTCTTGGTGAACATCTTGTGCTCTTCGATGTGGCCGGGGCCATACATCAGATCCATGGGAACCGGGCCGCAGTGGAACAGGATGGCCTTGTTCTCTTCGGTGCCGTAGTTGTTGTTGATGTCCAGGCATGCGGTGGACTTGCCGGATGCGCAGGTCAGGGCCATCTGGGGCAGCGCATTGGAGGCGTCAACTTCGCAGGTTGCAGGGATGCCCAGGCTGTTCAGGATGCCCAGCAGAGAGCAGGGTGCGATGTGCAGCATGTGCTGCAGTTCGCTCCAGCAGCGTACGGCGATGGCGTCCAGCTTCTCGGCGTCGATGAAAGCTTTCAGGGTT
>JAGBAU010000185.1 GCA_017938785.1 Clostridia bacterium | reverse complement strand
TAAGCGCCCATTTCCAGGTTCTCCATAACCGACATATCCGGGAATAGATGACGGCCTTCAGGGCAATGGATAATCCCCATCTCCACACGCTCATAGCTGGGAACCCTGGTGATGTCCTTACCATCAAAGAAAACCTGTCCGCCCTTCAGATCCAGCACACCGGAAATCGCCTTGCAGGTGGTCGTCTTTCCAGCGCCGTTGGAGCCAACGATACTGATCATTTCTCCCTCATCGATGTAGATCGAGCAATCCTCCAGCGCCGATACTGCATCATAAGATACGGAGACATTCTTCATTTCCAAGAGATGCATAAGCTTCTCCTTTCTTCTCAAAGATTGAGGATCGGGCAGCCGCCGAAGTGGCCGCCCGAACGAATTGACCCTGAACGCAAATTGCTTTGCGGGCGTCGGTGCGCTGCAGTGCATGCCGCAGGCTTAACCGGTGCTTACTTGTTTACGGGAGAGAGATTGGAACCGGGGAATACCAGTTCGGTGCCTTCTACCTGAATGGATTCCGGATAAATCAGCTTGATCTTGGTATCCTGGAACTGGCCCATGACGGGGATTGCATTGAAGTTCTTGCCGGTTTCCTGATCGAATTCCAGCTCGAAGGGATAGATATTCCACCATGCATCCTGACCAATCTTCAGACCACGGATCGCGGTGTTCAGAGCTTCAGAATCATCGGTGCCTGCAGCTTCAAGGCCTTCGCAGATGACCATTGCGGCAGACCAGCCGGCAGCAGATTCAGCAGTGTAGTGTTCACCGTTATAGAGCTTCTTGTATTCTTCGCCAATCCACTGCTTGTCAGGCATGGAGAGGAGAATTTCCTCGCCCCAACCAGATACAGTGAAGAAGCCATCCGCATTGTTGCCAACGGTGGGAATGAAATCGTTGTCCGTCTCACCGGAAGAAGAGCAAAGCATTGCCTTGGGAGCATAACCCATGCCGTAGAAGGTCTGGGTAAGAAGAACCATGGACTGGAAGTAGCAGGCGTTGAGAACAACGTCAGGCTGCTTGTCAATCAGCTTCGTAACAACAGTGGTCAGGTCGGTAACATCCTGGGCAAATACTTCATCGACAACAATGTCAACGCCGATTGCCTCGAGATCCTCATACCAGCCATCACTCAGAGCCTGGCCCCAGTCGTCATTCTGATAGAGGATAGCGGCAGTCTTGATGCAGCCGGGCTCCTTGGCGTTCATATCAGCAATGAACTTGGCGTGGGTCTTGGTGGTATCAGCATTCTGCTCATGGATGGTTACAGAGTAGGGTTTTGCGCCTTCGGTGAGTATATCGCTGGTGGAGCAGGTGATTGCGAGCGGTACATGGTATCTTTCGCATACAGTCTGTACGCTGGCAGTGATTGCGGACTGGTAGCAGCCCATCAGCGCAGAAACGCCGATGTTGGTGATCAGACGCTCAGCTTCGGTAGCTGCAGCTTCTTCGTTGGACTGGGTATCGCCATAGTAGAGTTCGATCTTGGCGCCGCCCATGGAGGCGATGCCGCCGCGCTTGTTGATCTCTGCAACTGCAAACTCAATGCCCTTCTGAGCATCTTCTGCAACAGCTGCCGCGGAACCGGTGTAGGGGAAGAGCACGCCCAGCTTGATAACCTTCTCTTCTGCGAGCGCACCGGCACCCATTGCGAGCACCATCGTGAGAACCAGGATGAGAGCAAGTACCTTCTTCATGTTTTTTTCTCCTTTCGTTTATTTCATCTGCTTTCTGCAGATAAAACTCTTAAAGTGCGTAATCCGAACCGAGGTATACGGAAATGACGTCCGGATTGGTGGCGATCTCATCAGGCTTGCCTTCTGCAATCTTTTCGCCGAAGGAAATAACGGTGATGTTGTCCGAAATGCTCATAACCGCCTGCATGATGTGCTCAATAATGACGACGGTGATGCCCAGTTTTTTGATATCAAGCACGATATCCATCACTTCCGTGACCTCGCTGGGGTTCAGACCTGCCATTACCTCATCCAGCATAATGAGCTTGGGCTCGGTAGCCAAGGCACGGGCAACCTCCAGTCGCTTCTGCTCGCAGAGGTTCAAGCTGCGTGCCTGAATATCCGCCTTATGGTCCAGCTTTGTAATTTCCAGGGCGCGTCTGGCCTTTTCGCAGGCCACTGAAACCTTGTTGGTGTGAGTAAAACCACCGACCATAACATTGTCCAGCGTAGACATGCCGCGGAATGGCTGTACGATCTGGTAAGTTCGTACCAAACCTTTGCTGCACAGGCGATAAGGTTTTGCATTGGTTACATCATGTCCATCAAAGTACACATGACCACTGGTAGGCGTGATGAAGCCGGAAACCAGGTTAAAGAGCGTGGTTTTGCCCGCGCCGTTTGGTCCGATCAAGGCATGGATTTCACCCTTCTGCACAGACATGCTCACATCATTTACAGCCTTCAGGCCGCCAAAGTGCTTTGAGAGGTGCTCAATTTTCAGGATTTCACTCATTTTGCCGCTCCTCCCTTCTTGCGGAGCTTATCGCCGAGTTTCCTTACATATTTCTGGATGATGGGCAGGGTACCATCCGGGAAGAAGCGAATAC
>JAGBAU010000184.1 GCA_017938785.1 Clostridia bacterium | reverse complement strand
GCTGTCGGAAAGCAACGTACTGACCGCGAAGAAGCCGGGCAAGGCGACGATCACGGTCACGGCGCCAGTGAACAGCAAGACGACGAGAACGGACAGTGTAGAAATCACGGTACTGCCGATGCCGCAGAGCATCACGCCTGCTGAGGGCAAGGTGGTACTGGGCGTAAGCGAGCCTGGCAGGAAGGTGCAGGGCGAATACCCTGAGGGAACGATGTGCGAATTCACGTACAAGTCCCTGAACGAGGAAATCGCCACCGTGAACCCGACCACCGGAGCAATCACTGCACTGAAGGAAGGCGAAGCGAAGGTGGAGATCACCTCCGCCAACAGCGTAGCCTGCAAGACGGAATGCACGGTGCAGGTGGTGCCTGCGCCCGACAAGATTGCAATCGGCGTGGGTACCCTGCAAATGGGCAAGGGCAATAAGTTTGACCTGCTGAAATCCGGCTTGATCAAGAACGATCCCGCTGGCAGCAGCGCAAGCTATTCCTTCAAATCCAGTAACAGTAGGTATGTGTCTGTCGATAGTAACGGCATCCTGACGGCTAAGGCCAATGGAACGATTACCATCACGGTAACTTCTCACAATGACCAGAAGGCTACGATGAAGGTGAAGGTTTACACCCTGCCCAAGTCCGTATCCCTCGCTTCTGAGGAAATTACGCTCGGCGTAGGTATGAAGGGCAGCTTCAAGGTTGTTTATCCTTCCGGCACCTATGCACTGTATGAAGTTACCAGCGCTGACGAAAGCACCGTTACGGTAGACGACAACAATACCATATTTGCAGTGAAGGAAGGCGAAGCGAGCGTCGTTGTTACAACCTCCAACAAACTGACAACCGTCGGCAAGGTAAAGGTTGTGCCCGCTCCTGCAACCGTGGCCTTTGAGAAGGATCATTACACTGTAGCAGCGGAAGGCATGAGCTTGCAGACTGTGCCGGTGATCAATGATGGCGCAATGGCCAGCTATACCTTCTCCTCTTCCGATACCAGTATTGTGACCATCGATGAAAATGGCGTGATCACCGGCCTGAAGGGCGGCGAGGCGACCATTACCGTTGAAACCCAGAATGGGTGCAGCGCTACGGCTAAGGTTACCGTTACCCCGGCGCCTGCGGAACTGGTTTACGAAGATCTGACCACCATTGTAATCGCAAAGGGCGATACGATTGAATTGCCCGAACCGCTTGCACTGGATGCATCTTCGAATGAATGTCCCTCCACCTTCACCTACAAATCCTCCAATGCGAAGGTTGCGAAGGTGAGTGGCAGCAAGGTGACCGGTGTTGCAGCCGGAACCGTAACCATTACTGTAAGCTCGTACAACAAGAAGAGCACTACATTCAAGCTCACGGTATCCTCCAAGGCCATTACGGGTGTTGACCTTGTTGTCAAGGAAAAGACGCTCTATATAAACGATCTTGGCTATACTGAGAGCGTGCACATTGGCGCATCCGTCGTCGGCAGCGGTCTGAACGAAGGCTCCATGACCTATACCAGCAGTAATCCCGACGTAGCGGAGGTCACTGCGGATGGTCTGGTGACGGCGAAGAGCCCCGGAACGGCAACCATCACAGCGGCTGCGTTCAATGGCAAGTCTGCAAAGGCGACGATCACGGTTGCGAAGCTCAGCTCCACGCTTGGATTTGCCAAGACCGAAGAGCGCATGACTGAGCAGAAGACCCTGCAGCTTACTCCCATCTTCGATGCGGGAACCTCCGCGCCGGTGAGCTATCAGTCCTCCGATGCAAGTATTGCAAGCGTCGATGAAAACGGTTTGATTACCGCATTGAAGCCCGGCGATGTGACCATCAATGCCATCGTGGATGTTGAGGGTGAAGAAACCAGATTCGACCTCTCTGCAAGCGTCCAGCTGCACATCATTGCCGCACCGAAGAACATCTTCCTGAATGTGACCGGTGTGAACCTGATGGCGGGCGAGAGCATCACCCTGGAACCCAAGCTCGAAGCCGATGCTGAAGAATTTGATAAGACCATCGTCTTTAAATCCACCGATGAATGGACTGCAAAGGTTGATCCTGTCAGCGGCATTGTAACTGCGCTTGCTGCGGGCGAAGCTGTGATTACCGCAGAAACCTGCAATGGCCTTACCGCAAGCTGCAAGGTATTCGTGGTTGCAGAAGGCGAAACCCCTGCCGCCGGCTTCGACTGGGAGGATGAAGTTACCATCGTTGCGGGCGACAGCGCAAACCTCGAGATCAACCTGAATAAGGCTGCTTTCGAACGTGGATTTGTCATCGCCAGCAGTGATCCTGAAAAGCTTTCCGTTGATATGGAGAAGCTGACCATCCAGGCGCTTGCTGCCGGTACTGTGGATCTTACGATGACGATCAATCCTGCGGAAGGCGAGGAGAGCGGCGAGAGCTATAAGTGCGCAGTGACGGTCATTAACGGCACGCAGATTTCTTTCTCGGCTGAGAAGCTGGAACTGCGCGCACTGAGCGCAACCGCCTTTGATGAGTCCTCTGCGGAATTGAAGATCAACAATCCCCACAAGAACCTGATCGGCACCTATCGGCTGACGGTTGAGGATGAATCCCTGGTCATCTATGATGCGGATGCAGGCATCGTACAGGCGCTTGAATTTGCAGGCGATACCCGCATTGTACTCAATACCTACAACCAGGAAATTGCCTGCAGCATTACGGTAATCAATCGTCCTGTTTACCGCGCGCTGATCATCGGCGAATTCAACAACAGCGGCGCTTCCAACGACCTGCCCTTTGTCGGCAACAATACCAACGCCATGCAGAAGGTGCTGGAAGCATCCGTGATTGATGGTGAGAAGTATGCCAAGGTTGTCAAGAAGGCCAGCAATCCCACCAAGAGCCAGATTCAGAGCGCGATCAGCGAAACCTTTGGCGATGCACGGGAGGGCGACGTATCGGTTCTGTACATCGTTTCCCACGGTTACGATGTTGCGGCAAACGGCGGCTACCACTTCGGTATCTACAACTACAGCAAGAGCAATCCGGCAACCTACGTGCGCCACAGCGATCTGATGGATTGGCTTGCACCCATCAAGGGCAATGTAGTACTGGTGCTTGACAGCTGCAAGAGCGGCGCGTTCATTCGCGATGCGAAGAGCAGACTGGAATCGGAGGGCAATATTGCGGTCATTACCGCACAGAGCGCCACCAAGAACGCCAGTTTCTACCAGGGCACCACTGTGGGCACACAGGTGGAATTCCTGACCTACACCTTCTGTGAAGGCCTCGGTTACGTGTACAGCGATAAGTCCACCGGCAAGCCCAAGTGGCTGGGTTCCATCCCTGCGGATGGTTCTCCGACGGACCGCGCTGTTACCGTTAAGGAGATTTTTTCCTACACGGATAAGAATGTGCCGACCCTGGTTGCACAGTATATGAAGACATTTACCAACGGCAGGAGCAAGTTCCGCGTTCCCGGTGTCTATACAACGAGTGCGTTGAAGAGCTGGGGCGGACAGGATCCGCAGGTCTTTATGCCCAACAGCATGGAAAATGTAGTCATCTTCGGCTACTGATTGAACGTCCCACGGGCGTCTGCTGAAAAAGCAGACGCCCATTTTCTTTTGTCCGTATCATATTTGAGACAGAGGTATAATTTATTCGAACAAATCGGAAATGTATGATGTATACTTGAAATGGATTGTTCATAAATACTACATATTGTATTTATCAGTATTAAATTCCACAATATATGGGTGCGTACCGTTGCTTTTTGCTCCAAGGTATGGTAGAATCATCTACGGTCAAATAACAACAACGGGAGCGTATGAAATGAAAATCATCAAGCGCAACGGATCTGAAACCGTTTTTGATATCAGCAAGATCATTGCCGCCATAGAAAAGGCCAATGTGACTGTGACGGAGGATGAACGCCTCACCCGCAGCCAGATTCTGGAGATCGCCGGAAATGTGGAGAAGAAGTGCATCGAAATGAACCGTGCACCCTCCGTTGAGGAGATTCAGGAAATGGTGGAGACCCGCATCATGGAATGCGGCGCATTTGAGGTTGCCAAGCGCTATATCCGCTATCGCTATACCCGCAATCTGGTTCGCCGTGCAAACACCACCGATAACCAGATTCTCACCCTCATCGAGTGCAACAATGAGGAAGCGAAGCAGGAAAATGCAAATAAGAATCCCACTGTAAACAGCGTGCAGCGCGACTACATGGCGGGCGAGGTCAGCAGGGACCTGAGCCGCCGCGTTCTGCTGCCTGAAGACATTGTAAAGGCGCATGAAGAGGGCATCATCCACTTCCATGATACGGATTACTATGCCCAGCACATGCACAACTGTGACCTTGTGAACCTGGAGGATATGCTCCAGAACGGTACCGTGATTTCCGGCACCATGATCATCAAGCCCCACAGCTTTTCCACCGCATGCAATATCGCTACCCAGATCATCGCCCAGGTGGCCTCCAATCAGTACGGCGGCCAGAGCATTTCACTGACTCACCTGGCGCCCTTTGTGCAGGTTTCCCGCGAAAAGATCCACAAGGACGTCGTGGAAGAGATGCGCGAGGCCGGTGCAGACGCCGGCGAAGAAGTGATCAGTGCGATCGTTGAAAAGCGCCTGCGTGAAGAGATTCGCAAGGGCGTACAGACCATCCAGTACCAGGTGCTCACCCTGATGACCACCAATGGTCAGGCTCCCTTCGTAACGGTGTTCATGTACCTCAATGAGGCCAAGAACGAGGATGAAAAGCGCGATCTGGCCATCATCATTGAGGAAACCCTGGAGCAGCGTTACAAGGGCGTGCAGAATGAGGTGGGCGTCTGGGTAACGCCTGCCTTCCCGAAACTGATTTACGTCCTGGAAGAGGATAATATTACCGAGGATTCCAAGTACTGGTATCTCACCGAAATGGCTGCCAAGTGCACCGCAAAGCGTCTGGTTCCGGATTATATCTCCGAAAAGAAGATGAAGGAACTCAAGGAAGGCAACTGTTTCCCGGTAATGGGCTGCCGCAGCGCGCTCAATCCCTGGAAGGATGAGCATGGCAATTATAAGTTCTACGGCCGCTTCAACCAGGGCGTGGTCACCATCAATCTGGTGGATGTGGCGCTTTCCTCCGGCGGCAATATGGAAAAGTTCTGGCAGGTGTTTGACGAGCGCCTGGACCTGTGCTACCGCGCCCTCATGTGCCGCCACAACCGCCTGAAGGGTACGCTCTCTGATGCGGCTCCCATTCTGTGGCAGGATGGTGCAATCGCCCGTCTGGATAAGGGTGAGAAGATCGATAAGCTTCTCTACGGCGGCTATTCCTCCATTTCCCTGGGCTATGCCGGCCTATGCGAATGCGTGCGCTATATGACCGGTAAATCCCATACCGATCCCTCTGCAACCCCCTTTGCGCTGGAGATCATGAAGTACCTGAACAAGGCCTGCAACACCTGGAAGGCGGAGACGGATATTGCGTTCAGCCTCTATGGAACGCCGCTGGAGTCCACCACCTACAAGTTCTCCAAGTGCCTGCAGAAGCGCTTCGGCATCATTCCGGGCGTGACAGACAAGGCCTATATCACCAACAGCTATCATGTACATGTAACGGAGGAGATCAATGCCTTCGACAAGCTGCAGTTTGAAGCCCAGTTCCAGGCCTTGTCTCCGGGCGGCGCCATCAGCTATGTGGAAGTGCCCAACATGCAGCAGAACATCCGTGCGGTGCTGGATATCATCCGCTTCATCTATGACAATATCATGTACGCTGAGCTGAACACCAAGAGCGATTTTTGCCAGGTGTGCGGCTATGACGGCGAGATTCTGATCCAGTCCGATGAGGACGGCAAGCTGGTTTGGGAATGCCCCAAGTGCGGCAACCGCGACCAGAACAAGATGAACGTTGCCCGCCGCACCTGCGGTTATATCGGCACCCAGTTCTGGAACCAGGGCAGGACCCAGGAAATCAAGGAACGCGTGCTTCACCTGTGATCGGGGGCGGAATATGTACTACGGCAACATCAAAAAGCTGGACATTGCCAACGGCGACGGCGTGCGCGTGAGCCTGTTCGTTTCCGGATGCAGGAACCGCTGTGAGGGCTGCTTTCAGCCTGAAACCTGGAATTTTGAGTTTGGCCAGCCCTTTACCCGGGAAACCGAAGAGACGATTTTGAAGGCTCTGGAGCCCTCCTACGTGAATGGCCTTACGCTCCTGGGCGGTGAACCCTTTGAGCCGGAGAACCAGCGGGAGCTGGTGAAGCTCCTGCGCAAGATTCGTGCAGACTATCCGGAAAAAAACGTATGGTGCTATTCCGGATATACTGTTGAACAGATTATGGGAGATGGCCATCCCCACTGCGAAGTATCCGGGGAGATGCTTTCCATGATCGACGTCCTGGTGGATGGGCGCTTTACGCTGGCGCTGAAGGATATTTCCCTGCGCTTCCGCGGTTCCTCCAACCAGAGAATCATCGATTTAAAGGCGAGCCGGGAACGGGGCGAAATCGTCCTCTGGAACGGCATATAAGAAAATAGCAGCTGGAAACAGCTGCTATTTTCTTATGAAGAAGCCCGTCACTTTCGTGACGGGCTCGTATACGTTCAAATGCTGTGCTTTACGCGATCGGATTCTTCCTTGCGCTTTGCATTGTTGAAGCGGTCCAGGGTGCCCACCAGATAACCGGTGATGCGGCGGATGCGCTCGAAGGGAATATCACCTTCGCTGCGTCCGCAGTTGGGGCAGGTGTCGCCGATGATGCCGTTGTAGCCGCACTCGGGGTCGCGATCGACGGGATGGTTGATGGAACCGTAGCCGATG
>JAGBAU010000183.1 GCA_017938785.1 Clostridia bacterium | reverse complement strand
AGTCATCGCCGAAGATGCTCAGCTGGGGCAGCTTGCCTGCCGCAACGCGAGCAATGTAGGGCATCAGGTTGTTGGGAATGCCGTTGGGATCCTCGCCGATGAGGCCGGATTCATGGGCGCCGATGGGATTGAAGTAGCGCAGCTTGCACACTGCCCAATCCTCATGGGCCACGCAGATATCATCCAGCATCTGCTCGATCATGACCTTGGTGTAGCCGTAGGGGTTGGTAGCGGAGGTAGGCATTTCCTCCTTGAAGGGCACGGGATTGTTCATGCCGTACACCGTTGCGGAGGAGGAGAACACCAACTTCTTCACGCCGTACTTTTCCATGGTTTCGGCCAGCACGATAAAGCCGTAGAGGTTGTTGTTATAATACATCAGGGGCTTCGCTACGGATTCGCCCACGGCCTTATGGCCTGCGAAGTGAATGACCGCATCGATATTTTCCTTTTCGAACATAGCCTCCATGGCTGCACGATCACGCAGGTCCACCTCATAGAAGGAGAAATCCTTGCCGGTGATGGTGCGAATGGCTTCCAGTGCCTGGGGTTTGGCGTTGTTCATGTTGTCCACAATAACGATTTCATAGCCCGCATTCAGAAGCTCCACACAGGTATGGCTGCCGATGTAGCCGGCGCCTCCGGTGACCAAAATGCTCATGAAAATAACCCTCTTTCTCCGATACTATTCTCAGTTTATTATACAGCAAACCCGGATTTCTTACAATACTCTTCGTTTGAAAAGATTGGTGCAGAAAGTGCCCGGGATGTAAAATGAACCCTCCCACCCTTGACAGGTCAATTTCCGCCCTATATAATAGTTGCAATGGCAATGAAGGAAAGAGTAAGGGATCCTCGTTCGTCCAAAGAGAGCCGGGGCAGCTGAAAACCGGCGGCGCACATTTCCCTGAACATGGTTCCGGAGCCCCGCATGCGATATGTAGCTTGCGGCGTACATCCCGCGTTAAGGGATTTAAGGCCCGTTCCCCCGGAATGGGTGAACAGGGTTGGTACCGCGCATACTGCGCCCCTTCGGATGAAGGGGCGCTTTTTTGCAGGAACAGTGCAATTGCGCAGCAATTTCACGTGCCGGAAGCTCCCGAAGGGAGATTTCGGTGTTCAAAGCGAAAACGCCGGCGGGTTTCATTCGCCCGACCGCAGCAAATTGGAGGTTTTTTACCATGTGCAACCAGTGCGAAAAGCAGAAGTTCTACATCACTACGCCCATTTACTATCCCAGCGGCAACATGCATATCGGCCACACCTACACCACCGTGGCGGCAGATACCATGACCCGCTTCAAGAAGATGACCGGCTACGACGCCTATTTCCTCACCGGCACCGATGAGCACGGCCAGAAGATCGAAACCAAGGCCGCCGAGGCAGGCGTGACCCCCAAGCAGTTTGTTGACAAGATCGTCGGCGAAACCAAGGAACTGTGGAAGCTGATGAACATCGAATACGATGACTTCATCCGCACCACCGACGAACGCCACGAAAAGGCCGTTCAGAAGATCTTCAAGCAGTTCTACGACCAGGGCGATATCTATAAGAGTGAATATGAAGGCATGTACTGCACGCCCTGCGAGTCCTTCTGGACCCCCAGCCAGCTGAAGGAAGGCAACCTGTGCCCCGACTGCGGCCGTCCCTGCGAGAAAGCCCACGAGGAGAGCTACTTCTTCCGCATGAGCAAGTATCAGGATTGGCTGATCGACTACATCGAGACCCATCCCGATTTCATCCAGCCCCCGAGCCGCGCAGCTGAGATGCTGAACAACTTCCTGCGTCCCGGCCTTCAGGACCTGTGCGTCAGCCGTACCAGCTTCAAGTGGGGCGTACCGGTGGACTTCGATCCCAAGCACGTTGTATACGTTTGGATCGACGCCCTGTCCAACTACATCACCGCAATGGGCTACGGCAGCGATGACGAGACCCTGTTCAACAAGTACTGGCCCGCAGACGTGCACCTGATCGGCAAGGAAATCGTGCGCTTCCACACCATCTACTGGCCCATCATGCTCCACGCCCTGGGTCTGCCCATGCCCAAGCAGGTATTCGGCCACGGCTGGCTGCTGTTCGGCAACGACAAGATGAGTAAGTCCAAGGGCAACATCGTCTATCCCGCTCCCATCGTTGAGCGTTACGGCGTGGACACCCTGCGCTACTACCTGATGCGCGAAATGCCCTTCGGTTCCGACGGCAACTACACCAACGAAGCCATGCTCACCCGCATGAACAGCGATCTGGTCAACGACCTGGGCAACCTGGTCAGCCGCACCGTTGCCATGATCGAGAAGTACTTCGGCGGCGAAGTTCCCGCTCCCGGCGCCGAGGATGAGAGCGATATCGCCCTGCGCGAGCGCTTCGAAGCCCTGCCCGGCATCGTTGAAAAGCACATGAACGAGCTGCAGTTCTCCCTGGCTCTTTCCGAAATCTGGAAGCTGATCGGCGACTGCAACCGCTATATCGATATCAACCAGCCCTGGGTGCTGTGCAAGAGCGAGGAAGGCACTCCCCGCCTGAAGAATTGCATGTACTACCTGGCAGAGTGCATCCGTGCCGTTGCCGTGTACATCTATCCCTGCATGCCCTCCACTCCCGCCAAGATTTACGAGCAGCTGGGCGTCACCGATGAGAATCTCATGACCTGGGAATCCGTTCAGAAGTTCGGCCAGCTGGTGCCCGGCACCAAGGTGTGCAAGGGCGCTGCCCTGTTCCCCCGCGTGGACATCAAGAAGGAGCTTGAAGCCCTGAACGGCGGCAAGGAAGAGGAACCCAAGAAGGAAGAAAAGAAGGAAAAGAAGCAGGAGAAGAAGGCTGAAAAGAAGGCCGAGGCCCCCGCAGAAGGCATCGCCACCTTCGACGATTTCCTGAAGATCAAGCTGATCGCCGCCAAGATCATCGCCTGCGAAAAGGTTGAAAAGAGCGACAAGCTGCTCAAGGAAACCCTGGACGTCGGCAACGGCGTGACCAAGACCGTATGCTCCGGTATCGCCAAGTACTACGCACCCGAAGACCTGGTGGGCAAGACCGTCGTCATGGTTAACAACTTCGCTCCCCGCAAGATGGCCGGTCAGGTATCCGAAGGCATGCTGCTGTGCGCCGAGGACGAAAACGGCGTGAAATTGTTGACTGTTGATGGAGAAGTCGCTCCCGGTAGTGAAATCGGCTGAGAAATGGTATCGCAAAGAATATGAAAATCACCGTTATCGGCTGCGGCCGCTGGGGTTCGCTGATCACCTGGTATCTGGATAAGACCGGGCATGAGGTCACCCTCTACGGACGCGCCACATCCGCTCACATGCAGCGCTTTATCGCCGAGCGCCGGAACAACCTTCTGGAGCTTCCGGAAAGCGTGCATTTGAGCACTGATCTGAATTGCACCCTGGACGCCCAGGTCATCGTAATCTCCGTACCCAGCCAGGGGCTTCAGGGCCTGATGGACCAGCTGAAAGGTCTGAACCTGCGGGATAAGATCTTCGTGCTGTGCATGAAGGGCATCGAAATTGAAACCGGCCGCCGCCTGTCCCAGGTGGCCCGGGACAATATCGATACAAGCTGCGCCGTCGCAGTGTGGCTGGGGCCCGGCCATGTGCAGGAATTCCACGCAGGCATTCCCAACTGCATGGTCATCGACAGCGACAATGAACAGGTCAAGCACATGCTGGTGGACCGCTTCTCCAGCAACCTGATCCGCTTCTACTACGGCGAGGACCTGATCGGCAACGAAATCGGCGCCGCCGCCAAGAATGTAATCGGCATCGCCGCCGGTGCGCTGGACGGTCTGCAGCTGACCACCCTCAAGGGTGCGCTCATGTCCCGGGGCACCAGGGAGATCGCCCGGCTCATCGAAGCCATGGGCGGCAATCCCTTCTCCGCCTACGGTCTGTGCCACCTGGGCGATTATGAAGCCACCGTGTTCTCCCCCTACAGCCACAACCGCCGCTTCGGCGAGATGCTGGTCCGGGGCGAGAAATTCGACAAGCTGGCCGAAGGCTATTACACCGCGGACGCGCTGATGCGCCTGGGCAGGAAGCACAACGTGGAACTGCCCATCTGCGAAGCCGTGTACAAGGTGCTCTACGAGGGTTCGGATCCCCGGGAAACCATCGAAAGCCTGTTCACCAGAGCCCTGAAAACGGAGTTCTGGAAGGAATAAGGTGACAGGATTTGAACCTGCGACCTTTTGGTCCCGAACCAAACGCTCGCAAGTCAAAAGGAAAGAACACATGCAAATCTTTGATACCCATTGCCACATCGCCGACCCGGCCTTCGATGAAGACCGGGCGGCTGTACTTTCCCGGATGCGCGAAATGTGCGTATGCCGGGCGAATGTCGTTGCGGATCCCTGTGAAGAGGAACCCAACCAGGAAAAGGTATTCTCCATCGTAGAAGAAAACGACTTCCTGGTGGCCTCCATCGGCGCACATCCCCACAACGCATCCCGCTACAATGACGAGGCGGAAAAGACCATCCTCGCCTACCTGCAGCATCCCAAGTGCCGCCTGCTGGGCGAGATCGGCCTGGACTACCACTACGATCTCTCTCCCCGGGAGGTTCAGAGGGAAGTCTTCGACCGCCAGCTGGACCTGGCCTATGAGCTTGGCCGCACGGTGCAGCTGCACATCCGCGAGGCCCACGGCGACTGCATGGACATGCTGCGCGCAAGGGTCAGGGCCGGAAGAATGCCCGCCGGCATCATGCACTGCTACACCGGCAGCTGGGAAGCCGCCAAGGTCTACCTGGATTTCGGCCTGTACATCTCCTTCTCCGGCGCGCTCACCTTCAAGAATGCGCCCAAGCTCCAGGAGGTCATCATGAACATGCCGGCAGACCGCATCCTGGTGGAGACGGACTGCCCCTACATGGCGCCTGTGCCGCTGCGCGGACGGCGCTGCGAGCCCGCCTTCGTCACCCACACCCTGGCAAAAGCAACGGAACTGCGCAATGCCGCGCCGGACGACTTTGCCGCCCAGGTCTATGAAAATTCCCTGCGCGCCTTCGGCATGCAGGCTACAATGGAGTGAATCCCGTGGAGAACCTGACTGCCATCATCGAAGCCATCCTGTTCGTATCCGGCGACCCCGTGCGTGTGGACGTGCTTGCCCATGCCATGAACCTGACCGTATCCGAACTGGAGGAAGCCCTGTCTGAACTGCGGGATCACCTGTCCCTGGAAAACCGGGGCATACAACTCAACCGCAGCGGAGATACGGTGTTCCTCTCCATCTGCCCCAGGTATGCGCCTCAAGTGGAGCTGTTTTTGCAGCCCATCCAGAAGCAGCCCCTTTCCCAGGCGGTGCTCGAGACCCTGTCCATCATCGCCTACCGCCAGCCGGTCACCAAGGGCGATATCGAGGGAGTGCGCGGCGTAAAGTGCGATTACAGCGTGCAGGCGCTGCTCAACCGCGGCTTCATTGAGGAATGCGGCCGCCGGGAGACCCTGGGCCGCCCGATTCTCTACCGCACCACGGATAAGTTCCTGCAGCACTTCGGCATTGAAACCCTGGAGGAACTGCCCAACGTGAATTTCACCTCAGAAGGCGAAATGCCCATCTGACGGGTGAAGATTTGTGTAAAATGTGGCGATTCCGGCCTTTTTGACGGAATTTGCCGCCATGAATGATTGACGAAGATATTTAAAAGTTGTATAATATTTTCGAAATAGTTGTACTGTAGGAGGATGTCGTTATGGCTTACAATGCATCCAGAAGAGCGCGCGAAAGACGTCTGCGCGCACGTTATCGCAAAAAGATCTGGACCGCAGCCATCATCATGCTGGTTGTCGGTTTGATTCTGGGCTTCGTTGTCTGCGTGGTTGCCGCACAGCGCTCTGACCGCGTGGCCGAAATGCTCAATCTGACTTCCAAAAAGGAAGGCTTCGTTGCGCCCACCGAGGAACCGGTCGCTGCCGCTGACCTGGAAGCCATGCTGGCCTTCGAAGAATCCCTCGACTATGATGAGGATGAAGCATTCATCGAGGAGATCGTCTCCGCTCCCACCCTGGCCGTTGTTGAAGTGCCTGAGGTGACCGAAGCTCCCGTTGCGGAACAGCTGACCATTGCCGAACCCGAAGCCACCCAGCTGGCCATCGTGGTTGAGGCTGTGGAAACCGAAGCTCCCACCGCTGAGCCCACCGCTGAGCCCACTGCTGAACCTACGGCTGAGCCCACCCCCGAGCCGACCGCCGAGCCGACCGCCGAGCCGACTCCGGAACCCACCGCTGAGCCCACCCCCGAGCCGACTGCAGAGCCGACTCCGGAACCCACCGCCGAGCCCACCCCCGAACCCACCGAGGTTCCCGTGGCTGAGCCCGTGGTCGTTCCCTACGGCCAGCCCTACACCATTCAGACCCAGATCAAGGCTGACGGCAGTGCACGCCGCACCGCTGATGACGACGCCTACGAAACTCTGGAGCTGACCCTGAAGGTGGACGCCTACAAGGATCCCGCATACTTCGAGGCCAATTATTCCGAGAGCTACAACCTGCAGGGCAATGAAGCCGCCGTTGAGTTCGATATCACCCTGAACGGTTATACCGGTTCTACCGAAATCATTCCCCAGAACTTCCTGCTGATCACCTTCAGCGGCGAGGATGCGGGCGTGACTTCTCAGGGCTTCCAGCTGATGGATACCGAAATCGCCGGCAAGACTGGCATCGCCATCACCAGCGATACCACTTCCACGCTCTACAAGCGTTATCCTTACAATGCCGATCAGGGCCACATGACCTACATGGTTGTAAACACCTACAACGACGGCGTTGAAGGCACCTACCTGTTCGAAATCCAGGCTCCCGTGGCCGAAGCCCCCGCAGCCGCCACCGAAGCGGAAGCAGGCACTTCCAGCTCCGTTTCCGATGATACGGCTCTCACCGTAGGCACCAAGGGCGATGCAGTTAAGCGCCTGCAGGCTGCACTCATCGACAAGGGCCTGCTGTCCGGTCAGCCGGATGGCCACTATGGCAACTACACCGCTGCCGCCGTTAAGGAAATGCAGCGCAGATTCGGAATGGAACAGACCGGCGTAGCCGACAAGGCCTTCCTGGACAAGCTCTATTCCTAACTTCATAACACAAAAAAGCGGCAGCTGCCGCTTTTTTGCATTCCCGGATTCCTTTTTGTGGTAATTCCACCCGATGATCATATAATATAGGGAAATATGTATGGACATTTATTCCCAGTCCTTTCCCTGGAGGTTCAAATGAATTCCAAATATCAAATATTTGTACTGCTCTCCTTGATGCTGATCCTCTGCAGCCCGGGCATGGCTGAAGAAATGCCCGTTGCTCCGGACGTCTTGGCTGCTGCCGAAGTTATTCCGGCAGAAACCGCCGAACCCATACCGGAGACCGAGGATATGCCCATCGATCTTCCCATCATTGAGGCTGAAATGGAGCCCGCTCCCGCGGCAGACCCCGCTGAAACGGAAGTCCCCTTCCTGCCGGAGTTGACGCCGCCTCCCGCAGAGATTCAAATTGATGAGATTCATGGCGTTGCATCCGGTTCCAATTACAGCCGCGGCTATGCGAAGCTCACCCTTCCAACCACCGGCTATGCCAGCGCTTCCCCGGATGCAGAGGCCGTCATCTACCTGGAAAACGGCGTATTCTTTGTCAGTGATCGCCGCGCATCCTCCTCCAATGATCGCCTTCGCATACACTTTGCCGTTCGCGGCGAAACCCGCAGCGTATGGGTGGATGAACGCCGCCTGCGCCCCATGAGCGCTGTGGAGGTATTGGATTTTGTAACCTCTTCTCAGGGGAAAAACGGCGTTCGGCTCTACGGCGGCGATCCGATGCTGCCCTTGGATGAACCCGCCTACAGCTCCGTGATCACCTACTCCAAGCCTGTGCAGAAAGAAGAGGCGGCCGCGCCGGCCATGTTCGTCAGCCACATGCAGCTTTCCCTGGACATAGGCGATGTGCTGCCCATCGGCGTCAGCTTTTCCGACGGCAAGGGACATGCCGTACTATTCACAAGCGAAGATGAGACCATCGCATCCGTTTCTGACGACGGTCGGGTTACGGGCGTAGCCCCGGGCACGACGTATGTTCAGGTCAAAAGCGAGTTCAGCAATGCTGCCATGATCGAAATCCTGGTCCAGGAATAATAGGGACGCTGTTCCCGAAAGTATATACCGAAAGGAAGAACAAATGATGAAGACGATCGTATGCTTCGGCGATTCCAACACCTGGGGCTTCATGCCCAAGACCGAAGGCCCCGCCATCACCGCCGATAACCGCTACCCCTGGGGCGTACGCTGGACCAGCCTGCTGCAAATGAAGCTCGGCGCGGATTATCACGTGGCAGAAGCGGGTCTGAACGGCCGCACCACCATGTTCAACTGCCCCATGGGCGACCATCGCAACGGCCTGGCCGATATCGACACCACGATGCTGTGCCAGATGCCCGTGGATCTGGTGACCATCATGCTGGGCACCAACGACGTCAAAGATTTCTTCGGTGTAACCCCGGTTGTCATCGCCCGCGGAGCCCTTCGCCTGATTGAAAATATCCGCGCAGGCGGCTACGGCCCTCACGGCGTATGCCCGGAAATCCTGCTGATGGCCCCCATCCGCCTGCATCCCGATATGGAAAAGCAGTGGCTGGGAGATGAATTCGGCCACGATGCCCTGAAGAAGGACGCAGACCTGGGCCGCTACCTGGAAAAGACCGCCAAGGAAGCCGGCGTACACTTCCTCAATGCGGGCGAGTTCATCACCGCCCATCCCGCAGACGGCATTCACATGGATGAGGCTGGCCATGCCCTGCTTGCCGAAAAGGTCTACGAAAAGATCACTGAAATCCTGAAATAAGCATACAAAGAATGCCCCGACGCACACGCGCCGGGGCATTCTTTTGTATCTCATTCTTCCTTCATCAGAATCTGACTGTATTCCGCATCGTCCGCAAAGTAGTGGACATTGGGCACAAGGGTAACTACGCCGTTTTCATAGCCTGCAAACGCATATGCGCCGCAGCCCAGGGGCATGGCATCCTTCTCATGCAGGGGATCAAGATTGCCCTTTTCAAAGCCAAACGCTGCATTTTCCCAGGCATAGCTTTCTTCATCGCCGTAATAATGCAGGGGCATGATGGGCAGCCCGGCAAGAGCCTGCAGGATGGCTTCGCTTTCCTCACTCGCCCGGATGGTCATGGTGTAGTCTCCAGTGCGAATCAGGCCCTCAATGGTATCCACGGGATCACCCACATGCACAATGCCGCCGTACTTCTCTTCGTATCCCTCAATCAGGTCAAAGATGCCGGAATCCACCATTTCGGTTTGTGCCGCCAGCAGCACATCCCCGTCATACTCATTCAGGATAGCCTGCCAGTAATCAGCAGCCGTTGCTCCTTCAAAGTATGCTTGGCCATAACCCCACATGGTCATGCCAAGCTGAACCTGCAGCTGGGGGTCGGCCTGAATCTGCTCCACGGTTTTGCCTATTCCTGCGGCATATTCCTCAGTCAGGTAATTCTCCAGGATATAATCCACAATCTCCTGAGCCAGGGCTGTACCCGCAGCATCCAGATCCGCCCAGAAGGCCGTTTGGGTAGCCTCATCCCAGTATTCAAAATCTGTATTGTCCCGGCCGGCCGCAATCATGAGCTCAGACAGTGGCGCCGCCGTTCCGAAGTATGCTTCCAGGCCCAGAATGGGCAGGTGCCGGATATGGATGGAACCATCATAGCTGGGATCGCTGACCACATAGAGGGTGAACAGAACATCATCGATATCCGCCTGTTGGCCATCTGCAAAGAACACATCATTGCGCAGGGTGATGTTGTAATCCACAGTGCCGTCGCCATTTTCAACGGTTTCAACGCTGGCTGCACCGTAATGGATGGTTTCCTCATCCATGTAATTGCTCACCATGCCCTTTTCGCCGTCCAGAATAATATGTCCTTCGGGGGTCGTGCCAAGCAGCATGGCAGATGTCAGCTCCACAACCAGACGGTCATCCGGGTTTTCGGCAAAGAAGGCGGAAAACACCTGGTCAAAATCCAACCCAGCATACTCGAAAACTTCCGTTTCGGGCTGCGCTGTTTCTGCCGCGGCAAGTGGACAAACCAGCACCAGCATCAGGAGCAATGCGATCAGTTTCTTCATGCTTTTTACCTCCTGTATTGATTTCAGGATACATATGCATCCTTTTTTCTTTCTACAATATAAGACGCAAAAAAACCGCGAAATGTTGTTTAATATTCCTGCAAAAATCAAATTTTACATTTCTATTCTACCCTACTTTATACCGCAATGCAAGGCAATGAAAAAGGCGTACCACTTTCTTCACAGGAAGAGCAAAAATCAGAAGCCCTGCCTGCGCACAAACTCCGCCAATTCGCGAATCTGCGGTTTTTCGGAGCTCAGAAGCGCATCTGCCATGGCGCTTGAGGAGAACTTCACGCCCACCAGGCGATCATGCACTTCCTGGATCAGATCCACATCGATAGCGTCGGAATATACGTCTAGTTCATCCACCCGGCTCTGGCGCAGGGTCAGCAGCATCTGCACGTTGCCCCAGGAAAAACGGTTCTCGATTTCCAGGTCAAAGCGTGGCGTCTTGCCCAAGCGCCATTCTTCGGACTGCTGTTTTTGAATATACGGCGCGACGGCCGCTTCATCCACGTCGGAAAGTGTTTCAAATTCGCCGTATTCCTCCCGGAACGCCTTTATAAGGGCGCCCAGCATCCGTTCGCAGTTGAGCCCGGGCACATATTCGCTCAGATTGCACACCCGGCTGCGCACGGACTTCGCACCCTTTGCCTGTAGCTTCCTGGGGTCCACGTTCAGGTAATTCTGCAAACGCGTGAGATCAGCGTTGAGCAGCAAGGTGCCATGATGCTGGCGTATACTTCCGCGCTGACAGAAAGCATTACCGGAGAATTTCCTTCCATCCGCCAGCAGATCGTTTCTGCCACTGAAATCGCAGGGGATTCCCAGAGAACGCACGGCATTCAGGATCATGCCGAGCTGACGCTCCAGGTTATAAATCTTTTCACCTGCTATGAAGGAAAAGTTCAGGTTTCCCGCATCATGAAAAACCGCACCGCCGCCGGTAATGCGGCGCACGAGCTGAACCCCGTCCCGCTCCATAGCGGACAGATTGCATTCCGCCCAGGGATTCTGTCCCCGTCCAATGATGACCGCATTTGTATTGATATAAAAATAGAGCAGTATATCCTCTTCGCCCAGGGTATCGATGAAGTATTCATCCACTGCCAGGTTGCGCCAGCCATCCCCGGAACCGGAAATGTAGAGTTTATTTCCCATGCCGCAAACCTCCTTATAATCTCATCCGCATTATACCCTCTTTTTTGGTATAAATCAATGCCCGGCGGGGCTCCCGGCTAGGTTAAATCCCCTGCCGAATCTCTTTTGGCTTGACTTTTCCGCTGTGGCTGTTTTATAATGAATAGGCTATGGAGACGTATCGAAGCGGTCATAACGGGGCTGACTCGAAATCAGTTTGCCTTAACGGGCACGTGGGTTCGAATCCCACCGTCTCCGCCAGAACCTCCTGTTTACAGGGGGTTTTCTTTGTGAAGATAAAAAACCATCCCTTCCGGGATGGCTTTTGCTATTTCTTTTTGAAAATAACCAGCTTGCTGGCAACGTAGTTCAGGATGATTACCAGGATATTTGCAATCACCTTGATCGCCATATCGTTTAAGTGAAGCAGATCCACAAATACGAACATGCACGCCCAGTCCACAACACCCGTCGCAATTCTGCAGGAATAGAAGGATACGATCTCCTTCCAGATTTCCTGACGGGTTTTGGCTTCGCTATGGAATACCCATTTTCTGTTGGTCAGGTATGCAAACAGCACCGCTATAAACCATGCGATGAGTGTACTGGGAATCACCGCCAACTTGAACGGATATGCACACAACCAATACACGCCCATATTGACCAGGGTCGTGCATACGCCAAAAAATCCGTAGGGGATTATATCCTTATACCGCTTGAAGAGCGCTTTTATATTCATTTCTGTTCCTCTTTTCTGAGCAGAATCACCGAGTATTTCTCGCTCCAAGCATCATACCACAGTTTCCTTTTCCGTGCAATGCATTTTCAATCTGCGAATTATTGCCTTTTCAGCTTTAAACAAACCCCTCGTTCCCTTAATAAAAACTTGCATTTCCTATCAATACCAGTTATAATTACACCATTATATATTGGGTTTTATTGCAGTCATGGAAGGGGCATACTGCTGTGATTGCATGAAATGATAAAGAGGAGGTTTTTAGTATATGACTGGTTTCCCGCTCATTATCGCCTTCGTGGTCGCAGTTGTACTGATGATCGTGGCGATCTCCAAGTTTAAGGTCCATCCCTTCCTGTCCATCATGGGCGTATCCCTGCTGCTGGCCCTGGTTGCAGGCATCCCGCT
>JAGBAU010000018.1 GCA_017938785.1 Clostridia bacterium | reverse complement strand
GCGAGGTTGAAATCAACACCCGAGGCAAGGTTGTGCGCGAACTGGATTATACCGCGCCCACTGACGGCAACTCCGTGGTGCTGACCATCGACTCCGGCCTGCAAAACGTAATGCGCCAGGCGCTGATCGAGACCATCGACAGCATCCTCGCCACCCAGAAAAAGCAGATGGCCCGTGAATACTGGCAGGACCTGAACGAAGAAGTTCTGGCCAAGTACAAGGAAAACGACTGGGATATCTCCCTTGCGGAATCCGGCGCAATGGTCGCCATGGACCCCTACACCGGCAAGGTGCTGGGCATGGTAAGCTACCCGGACTACGATCTTTCCATGTTCAACGGCGGCCAGGTCAACAACGCTATGTGGAATGAGCTGCTGGACGCCAACGATCCTCTGTACAACCGCGCCATTTCCACCCGCGACGCGCCCGGTTCCATCTTCAAGCTGTGCACTGCGCTGGCGGGTCTCTCCGAGGGCGTAATCACCCCCGAGGAGAAGATCACCGACCTGGGCTCCTTCAATAAGACCAACCAGGTAAACCCTGCAAAGTGCTGGATCAGCAATGAAGAGCGCTACAAGCACAAGGACCAGACCATCGTGGAAGCCATCAAGAACTCCTGCAACTACTACTTCTACGAGACCAGCTACCGCCTGGGCGTAACCAAGCTCTACCAGTGGAGCGCCGCCCTGGGGCTGACCACCAAAACCAACATTGAACTGCCCGGCGAATCCACCCCCATCGTAGGCAACCAACAGATGCTCTACGACCCTGAGAAGAGCGTCTACAACCAGGAAACCGCCAAGCCCATGCTGGCTTACGAGGCCATTGTAGAGAAGCTACAGCAGATCAGTGTGGCCCGAAACACCGAATTCACCGATGAACTGGTGGATCAGGTGGCCCTGAGCCTGATGAAGATCGCCATCAGCCACGAATCCAAGAGCGACTGGGGCGTTCCGATCCGAGATGTACTACAGTATGATTTGGGCCTGCCCCGCAACTACATCTCCAACAATTACCTGATCAATACCTTCACCACCTATCTACAGGATATCTTCTGGGTTCCCAATGAAACCATCATGGACGGCATCGGCCAGTCCATCACCCAAGTTACACCCATCGCCGTCGCCCGCTACCTGTCCGCCATCATCAACGGCGGTACGGTGTATGACGCACAGATCGTAGATAAGATCATCGCTGCGGACGGCCGCGTGGTTCTGGAAAAGGAGCCCGTTGTGGCAAACCAGATCAAGACCGACCCCTACTTCTTCCAGCTGATCATGGACGGCATGGAAGACGTTACCTCCTCTGAGGACGGCGGTACCGCAGGTAAGTACTTCAAGGGCAAGGAATACCTGAAGATTGCAGGTAAGACCGGTACCTCCCAGAGAACCGAGCTGGACGTTGAAAACAACGCATGGATGGTCTGTTACGCCCCCTATGACGATCCCAAGATCGCTGTGGTTTGCTACGTGCAGAACGGTTATTCCGGCGCCTACGTTTCCCAGGCCATCATCGATACCATTGAGTATTACCTCAACGATGTGGCCAGCGTGGAAAACACCGCTTCCGGCATCGACTTCAGCATCGCTGATTGATTCCATCTTCTTTCGTAAGGAGCCCATATGTTTTCTAGAATTGTCGCATTCATCAAGAGCCTGCGCCGAAACCACTTCGACCGCAGCCTGATGCGCTACTTTGACTGGCCGCTGTTCTTTATCGTGATCGGCATCTGCCTGTTCGGCGTGCTCACGATCTTCTCAGCGGGCTCGTCGGAGGTCACCCAGACTCCCGACACCATCATGGAAATGCTGCGGACCCAGCCCATCACCTACCCGCGCCTGCAGCTGATCTGGATGGTCGTGGGTATCGTAGCCATGTTTGTAATCATCTTCTTCGACTACGAACTCCACGGCAAATATGCAAACGTACTCTACGCCGTAAACCTGGGCATCCTGGTGCTGACGCTGCTGCTGGCCCAGGCGGGCCGCGGCGGTATGACTGCGTTCTTCACCTGGGGCTCTGACCGAGGCTTCCAGCCTTCGGAGTTCGGTAAGGTCATCATCATCATCGCCTTTGCGAAGGCCTTCTCCGTGCGTGTAAAGCCGGTCATGACCCTGAGGGACGTCATCCCCCTGGGCCTGTACATGGCGGTGCCCATGATGCTGGTCGTTGCGCAGCCGGACGTCGGCACAGCGCTGGTATACCTGGCCATCTTCTGCATCATGATCTGGGTCTCCGGTACCAACTGGAAACTGATCGCCGGCGTTATCGCCACGGGTATCCTGATTCTGATTCCCGTTTGGTACTTCCTGAACAACGCCGCAGGCGACAACTTCCGCCTGACCCGCATCCTGATCTGGCTGGATCCCGAATCCTATCCCGATGAGGCCCGCCAGGTTATCAACGGCCAGATCGCCCTGGGCTCCGGCGGTATGTTCGGCAAGGGACTGGTTTCCCCTGGCAGTTTCGCTTCCCTGGGTTACATTTCGGACGACCATACCGACTTCATCTTCGCCGTCGTAGGCGAAGCCTTCGGCATGGTGGGCGCCTGCGGCCTGGTTCTGGCCTACGGCCTGCTGTTCGCCCGACTGATCTACCTGAGCTTCAAGGTGCAGGATCCCTTCGGCTCCTACGTGCTGATCGGCGTGTTCGCCATGTTCCTGTTCCACGTTGTGGAAAACATCGGCATGGTTATCGGCCTGCTGCCCGTTACCGGCATCCCGCTGCCCTTCATGAGCTACGGCGGCAGCAACATGTTGACGAACATGATGGCCATCGGCCTTGCGCAAAACGTAATCATGCGCTCAAGGAAGCGCGATAGTCATCGCCGCGTGAGCTCCGTACGCATGAAAAAGCTCTGACCGTTCGCATTCTTAAATTCAAAAATCCCTCCTGTTTGCATAGGCTTTTGCGACAGGAGGGATTTTTTATGGCTTCCGACAATCTGAAACTCACCATTCATACTTCCGGTCATTCCGGGGACAATCCGCCACCCCGCCCCCAGCGCCGCATGCGCATCCGTGCACGCCTGAGCTTTCAGGAGCGCCTGCTGCGCAACAGCTGCCTTGCCTGCGCCGTGCTGCTGGGGGTACTGGCGCTGAGCAACTTAAACCAGCCCTGGGCCGTGAAGGCCGCGGACAGCATTCAGCAGGCACTGACCATGACCATCGACCTGGATGAGTCCCTGGGACAGCTGTCCTTTGTGCGCAAGCTGATGCCCGAATCCGCGCTGGTATTCTTTGACATGCAGGGCGGCAGTGAACTGGCACGGCCTGCGAAAGGAAACCTCAGCCATCTCTATTCCGAAATCCAGCCCTGGCTGATGTTTGAACCTGGCAACGATGCATCCGTATGCGCTGTAGAAGCGGGCGTGGTTTCGGCGGTCAGTCCCCTCTCCGACGGCAGCTTCGGTCTGCTCATCGACCATGGGAACGGCCTTGAGAGCGTGATGGCCAACCTGGACGAGGTGCATCTCTCCACTGGGGATGAAGTGGTGCGCGGTGCGGTGGTGGGCAGCTGCTCAAACGGCCTGTACTTCGAGCTTCGCCAGGGCGGCGTGGCCATTGACCCCACGCAAAAGCTGGGCCTGTGATTCGCTTCCAGGTCCTGGGCGTACGGTTCAGCCTGCCGCTGCTGACCATCATTGCGCCTCTGCTGGCCCGACAACTGGGCATGAAGGGCAGCTTTGGCGGCGTTCTATTGGCGCTGGCCGTGCATGAACTTGCCCATCTGGCTGCCGCGAAGCTGGTAGGCGTAGCCATACAGGAGATACGTATCCTGCCCTTCGGGGGAAGTGCGTGCATGGAAAACCCCTACCGCCTGCCCCTCAGGCAAATCCTGCCCGTGGCGGCCGCCGGGCCTGCGGCGAACCTGATACTTGCGGTGTGCATTGCAGCCTGCGCCCACTGGGGATGGCTGTATGTTGAACAGGCGTCAAACCTCATGCAGCCAAACCTGATCCTATGCATGTTCAACCTGATTCCAGCCCTGCCGCTGGACGGCGGAAGGATGCTGTTTTCCCTGCTGCGCCGTCCACTGGGCGAAAAAAAAGCCCTCACGGCGGGACTGTGGTCAGGGCGCATACTGGCGTTTTGCCTGATGGGTACAGCGCTGGCGGGCGGATTGAAGACGGGCGTATGGAACCTGAGCTTCGTGCTGGCGGCGCTGTTTGTGCTGGCGTCCGCACATGATGAACGGGCGGCTCAGTTCAAATCCCGTGCGCAGCAGCTCAGCGATCTGCTCGCATCCGATTTTGATGGCAGCACCGCCCGGCTCTACCAGCTGGACGCATCCGCACGGGCGGATCGGGCACTCTCGCTGCTGCGGCCCCGGGAGGCGGCATGGTTCATGCTCACCCGAAAGGGCAGGCCTGTAGGCATGCTGGGCGCCCGTGAGCTGCTGGACTTCCTGTTAAACGACGGCGCGCCGGAGACTGCACTGGAAGAACTGCTGTTCTCCCCTGCACAGCGCACCGGCGCACAGTAATCATCCGTTCAGGATGGTATCGATTTTCTGGATTTCTTCGGCGGTCAGTTCCGGGGCGTCGAAGGCCTTCAGGTTCTCAATGATCTGTTCAGGCCTGCTGGCACCGATCAGGGCGGAGGTCACCACCGGGTCGCGCAGTTCCCATCTCAGGGCCATCTGTGCAAGAGTCTGGCCGCGTTCCAGCGCCATTTCGTTGAGCTTGGCCACCTTGGCAAGCTTCTCCTGCGTGATGAATTCCGGCTTCAGGTAGCGGGGATCGTGGCCCGCACGGGAATCGGCAGGGATACCCTTCAAATACTTATCGGTCAGCACGCCGTTGTTCAGGGGCGAGAATGCGATGCAGCCCACGCCCTCCTCGCGCAGAACGTCCAGCAACCCCTCCTCGGGGGTGCACACGAACATGGAATACTTGGCCTGATGAATCAATAGGGGCGTGCCCATTTTGCGCAGGATCTGAATTGCTTCGCGCGCCAGCTCTGCCGGATAGTTGGAGATGCCCACGTACAGCGCCTTGCCGCTGCGCACGATGGAATCCAGCGCGCCCATGGTCTCCTCCAGGGGCGTTTCCGGATCGGGGCGATGGTGGTAGAAGATGTCCACATAGTCCAGGTGCATGCGCTTCAGGCTCTGGTCCAGGCTGGAAATCAGGTATTTGCGGCTGCCGAAATTGCCATAGGGCCCCGGCCACATATCATAGCCAGCCTTGGTGGAAATCACCAGTTCATCGCGCAAAGGCCGCCAGTCGCGGTCCATATGGATGCCGAAGCTGCGCTCAGCCTCGCCGTAGGGCGGGCCGTAGTTATTGGCCAGATCGAAGTGGGTAATGCCGTTGTCAAAGGCGGTGCGCAGGATGGACTGTTGCACGCCGAAGGGCGTGATATTGCCGAAGTTATGCCACAGGCCGATGGACAGGCGCGGCAGCTTCAGGCCGCTGTTGCCGCAGCGGTTGTAAACCATTTCATCATAGCGCTTATCAGAGGGAATGTACATATTCACACCTCACTTTTCGTTGGGTTCAGGCATCTTTACCATGACTTTAATCCTGTCGCCCGTCAGGCTGCCGGGATTCATCATGACGCCGGGCAATTCGTCCATGGTGATGACATGGGTGACGATGGGTTTGAGGTTGATCTTTTCCTTTTCCAGGATGCGGATGACCTGCGCAGGCGTGCCGTAATCGCCCATTACGCCGCCGCAGTTGAGCTTGCGGGATACCAGCAGGTCGATGGGGAAGCCATCCACGCCGCCCTCGTAGAAGCCGATGAAGGATACCGTTCCGCCGTAGCGGCTGAACTGCACGCACTGGTTCACGGCCTCCAGGTTGCCGGAGGTTTCCAGCACCATTTCTGCACCATAGCCGGTTTCACGCATGACCGCCGCAACGGCGTCCTCTTCACGGGAGTTGATGACCACATCCGCGCCAAGCTCCTTGCCAATCTTCAGCTTGCCCTCGGTACGGCCAACGAGGATGATCTTCCTGGGCTTAAAATGGCGGGCCATGGCGACGGTGGTCATGCCGATGGCGCCGGTGCCCACGACCACGATGTTCTTGCCTTCCAGGTCGCCGCCGCGCTTCAGGCCCTCCAGCGCAATACCGGAAGGTTCGATCAGGGCGGCTTCCATCATGTCCAGATCGTCCGGCAGCTTATGCAGGTGACGCTCCGGAACGTGCATATATTCCGCAAAGGAACCATCCCAGCAATTCACCGTACCCACAGATTTTGCCGTTTTGCAGCCCTGGTAGTTGCCCGCCTTGCAGGCTTCGCACTTGCCGCAGGTGACCGCCGGGTCGGAGAGCACATGGTCCCCCACCTTTATGTTCTTCACCGCGCTGCCCACCTTCTCCACCACGGCCGAATATTCATGGCCGAAGCGCACGGGATAGCGGATGTAACCCTCGCGGACCAGAGCCATTTCGCCGCCCAGGATTTCCATATCTGTGGCGCAGATGCCGGAATAGACGATGCGGATCAAAGCCTCGTCTTCCGCAATTTCCGGAACGGGAACCGAAATCTCCTTCACAATGCCGGGACCTTCGATCTGAAATGCTCTCATTTTGGTGTTCCTTTCGTATGTTAATTTAAGTTAACAGCTACGTTCATTATAACAATATGTGCTTTGCTTGTCCATCGGTTTTTACATGGGCAAAGAAAAAAAGCACCGCATAAAATGCGGTGCTTGATAGCGATGTTTAGACGGCGATGCCGGCCTTTTCCAGGATGGTGGGGATGTTCTGCTCTGCGCCGATGGTCATCAGATGGATACCGTCGCACAGCTTGCGCTCCTTGATTTCCTTGCACAGGTTGGCTGCCATTTCAATACCAGCCTGCATGGGCAGACCCTTGACGCCCTTTTCCTTGCCTTCTGCAGCTGCGGCGGCCAGCTTTTCGATCTGGTCATCCGGAACGGCGATGCCGGGAACGTTGGCGTTCATGTACTTGGCCATGCCTGCTGCCTTGAGCGGGATGATACCGGCCATGACGTGAACCTTGATGTTGGCCTTCTGAACTTCGTTCATGAAGGTTTCGAGGGCTTCAACGGTGAAGATGCCCTGAGTCTGGACATACTTGGCGCCTGCGTCAACCTTCTTCTTCAGCTTGTTGATCTGCAGGAAAACGGGCTCGTAAACAGGAGTAACGGCTGCACCCTTGTAGAAATGGGGGGTGGAGGTCAGCTCGTTGCCGCCGCAGTCCTTGCCGGTTGCTTCCATCTTGGAGAGCATGT
>JAGBAU010000182.1 GCA_017938785.1 Clostridia bacterium | reverse complement strand
GTGGCAGAGAAGATTTACACCCGCGATTTGTTCCGCAGGGATTAAAACAGAAAAACAGCTCTTCTCCGGCGTCTGAACTGAGAAGAGCTGTTGTGAACTATAGAGGAGAAATATTTATGAAAATAGCAGTCGCAGGCACGGGTTATGTAGGCCTTTCCATGGCCACGCTGCTGGCACAGCACAACGAAGTCATGGCTGTGGATATCGTCCCCGCCAAGGTGGAGCTGATCAATAACCGCAAGTCTCCCATCCAGGATGATTATATCGAAAAGTATCTGGCCGAAAAGGAACTGAACCTGACCGCAACGCTGGACGCGGAGCTGGCCTATAAGGATGCCGATTTCGTGGTGATCGCTGCGCCCACCAACTACGACAGCAAGCGCAACTATTTCGATACTTCCGCCGTGGAGAGCGTCATCCAGCAGGTGATTTCTTACAATCCCGACGCCATGATGATCATCAAATCCACCATCCCGGTAGGCTTCACGGCGCATGTACGCGAGAAGTATCATTGCGACAACATCCTGTTTAGCCCTGAATTCCTGAGAGAATCCAAGGCTCTGTACGACAATCTCTATCCCTCCCGCATCATCGTGGGCACGGATAAAAAGAATGCCCGTCTGGTCAAGGCTGCAAATACCTTCGCAGGTCTTTTGCAGCAGGGCGCCCTGAAGCCGGAGATTGATACGCTGATCATGGGTTTCACCGAAGCTGAGGCAGTCAAGCTGTTTGCCAACACCTATCTTGCCCTGCGCGTCAGCTATTTCAACGAGCTGGACACCTACGCAGAGATGAAGGGCCTGGATACGAAGGAAATCATTAACGGCGTATGCCTCGACCCGCGCATCGGCGACCACTACAACAATCCTTCCTTCGGCTACGGCGGCTACTGCCTGCCTAAGGACACCAAGCAGCTGCTGGCCAATTATCAGGATGTGCCGGAGAATCTGATCCAGGCCATCGTGGAAAGCAACAAGACCCGCAAGGACTTCATCGCCGACCGTGTTCTGGAAATCGCAGGCGCTTACGAAGCCAATGACGACTGGAGCGCGGCGAAGGAAAAGGAGGTCATCGTCGGCGTATACCGCCTGACAATGAAGGCGGGTTCTGATAACTTCCGCCAGAGCAGCATCCAGGGCGTCATGAAGCGCATCAAGGCGCAGGGTGCGACTGTTGTGGTCTACGAACCTTCCCTGCAGGACGGCAGCACCTTCTTCGGCAGCAAGGTGGTCAATGACCTTGCACGGTTCAAGGAAATGTGCGGCGCGATCATTGCCAACCGTTATGATTCTGTGCTGGATGATGTGGAAGAGAAAGTTTATACAAGGGATTTGTTCAGAAGGGATTAATAAGCTTGCATAGATAAAAGTATTGTCGAATTATTGTTCCATATAGCCTCCCGAGTTTATGCTATAATATAGCTATTAACTTGGGAGGCTATGTTTATGCGCTGGGACATCGCTTTGGATTTGGGCACGGACTTCGTGCGCGTGGCGGACTTCAAGCTGGGCGCGACCCAGGAGGCGGCGGCGAGGCTCGCCTTCCGCGACGGCAGGGAGACGCCCCTGTGCGCGGGCGACACGGCTGCGCGCATCGCGGGCCGCACTTGCGAGGGCGTGGAGGTTGTTGCGCCCCTGAAGGACGGCGTGCTGGAAAATAACTTCTATGCCGACCGCATGTTCCGCTGGATCTTCCGCCAGGCGGAGGGTCTATCCCGGGCCAAGCGCTTCGGTGCGATGATGACCTGCGCGCCCTTTGCACGCCCCGTGCAGCAGGACGCCATGATCACCGCCGCCATGGACGCGGGCGCGGCTGAGGTGGCGCTGGTGAGGAGCGACGCAGCCGCAGCCGTCGGTGCGGGACTGGATTTGAACTCCCCCGAGGCCAAGCTGCTGATCGACATCGGCGCGGGCAAGATGACGGCTACGCTGTTCACCCTGGGCCGGGTGGCAGCCTTTGGCTATCTGCCCTATGGCCTCAATCGCATCGACGAGCGCGTGCAGCGCATCGTGCGCATGGAGAGCGGCTACCGCATCGGCATGAACTCCGCCCGCGAGATCAAGCATACCCTGGGCACGGCCCTGCCGGAGAGCGCCCCGGGCGACGTCATCATGCACATGACCGGCTTCTCCATGGAGAAGCGCCTGCCCGAAACCTTCGACGTGGAAACCCAGCCGGTGCTCCACGCCTGCGAGGAGGTCGTGGCGGAGATTGCGGGCCTGTGTGCAAGCGTTGTGGCGGAGGCTCCCGAGGAGCTGAGCGCCGATCTCAATGACATGGGCGCAGTGCTGGTGGGCGGCGGCGCAGAGATGCCCGGCATGGACAAGCGCATCGGCGACACCCTGGGCATTCCCTGCCGGATTGCGGACGCTCCGACCAAGTGCGCCGTTCGCGGCCTTGCGGAGATCATGCGCGCCCCGGAGAAGTACGAGGCCGCGATGATGAGCCGCACCCGCAGGGGCAGATAAATGAAGCGTACAGTACTCAAAGACGGAAAGAAATTCGAATACAATCTGGTTCGCTCCCAGCGGCGCGATGTGCTCTTAAAGGCGCTGCCCGGGGGCGAAACCCGCGTCTACGCGCCGTCCACCCTGCCGCTACGCCGGGCCGACGCGCTGGTTTTAGAGCGCCTGGAGGAGCTTCAGCGCATGCATGAACGGCTGGAGGAACAGCTGCGCATGAACCGCCTGCGCCATCCCGTTAAGGAGGGCAGCCGCATCTGCATCGAGGGCGAGGCCTACCTGTTGGAGCGGGTGCAGAGCAGGCGCGTGGGCATGAAGCTGGTAGAGGGCCGCTGCATCCTGAGCCTGCCCGAGCCGGAGGACGAGCAGGCCGTGCGCGCGGCGCTGAAGACGGCGCTTTCCAAGCTGGCCCTCACCCGCATCCGGGAGCGGCTCACGGAATACGCTCCGGGCATCGGCGTTCCCTATGGACGGGTGGCCATCCGGGACCAGAGATCCCGCTGGGGCAGCTGTTCATCGAAGAAGAACCTGAACTTCAACTGGAAGCTCATCATGGCGCCGCCGGAGGCGCTGAACTACGTGGTCATCCACGAACTGTGCCACCTGATCGAATTCAACCATTCGGCCCGGTTCTGGAGCATGGTGCAGGCGCGGATGCCGGAATATGAATACTGGAAAAAATGGCTCAAGGCCCATGGCGGCGAGCTTGGAGTGGAATGAAAAACCGACGCGTTTGCGCCGGTTTTTTTGTTACCCCAAGCACGCCAGAACCATGGCTGCGGCGGTCTCCATGGGGTAGTCCGCCAGCCGCCTGGCGCAGCGGATTTCGAAGTCCGGGTCGCACAGCATGGCGTTGGCGATGTAGGCCACCAGCTCGCGGCTGCCTGCGCGGGCGGCTTCGGTGAGGCCCTTTTCGCTGGTATTGCCGCCGTCCTGTGCGCGCACGAAGGAAATCAACCTCCCGGCCAGCACGTCCATATCGTAGATGGCGTCCTCCCGGAAGCCCATCACCTGGGCGCACAGCTCCAGGCCGCGCAGCAGGCAATCCTTCCAGCTGAGCTTCCTGAGCGGCGTTTCCGCGCCGAGGGCGTGGATCAGCACCGCGTCGCCGTCCCGGTCCTTGGCCTGGGCGTCAAACAGCGCTACGCGCTGCACATATTTCCGGGCCGCGGCGGATACCTTCAAATCGCCCACCCGGGTGAAGGTGTAGCGTATGCCGTCGAAGCGGCCGTAGGCCTTCATGGTATCGTGGTAGCCCAGCAGGCGGCTGCGGCGCAGCCGTGCGGGGTTGAAGTCCAGGAAGCTGCCCAGCTCGTGCAGCGGATGAATCTGGGTCAGGAAGGGCATGGACGCGTATTCCGGATGCACCGGCTGGGGATGGATGTCCACGGCGATGATCTCCTCTGCGCCGTCCATGATGGCCATGGCGATGGGCATGTTGTCCGCATAGCCGCCGTCCATGTAATGCTCGCTGCCGATCTGCCGCAGCGGAAAGATGGGGAAGCAGGCCGCAGATGCCAGGATGTAGTCGTGCAGCCGCCCCTGGGGCACGTCCTTCAGGCGCACCTCAACGGGGTTCAAACTGGGCACATGGGTGAGCATCATGCCCAGCTCCATGCCGGATGCGCGCACCCTGCCCTCGTCGATGGTGCGCTGCATC